>JACDED010000053.1 GCA_013816615.1 Bacteroidota bacterium | reverse complement strand
TTGATGAGTATGGCACCAATACCGCTATTGTCTGGAAAGGCAAAGAGTATACCTATGCATCTATTTCAGAAAAAATAAATGCCTGGAAAGAAAAATTAACCACTATTTCTGCAGGTAAGATCGTAGGATTGGAAAGTGATTTTTCTCCTGAAACGATTGCCATTTTATTTGTTTTAATTGAACGAAATGTAATTATTGTTCCCTTAGACATAACACATTCTGATAAAAATAAAAAGAAAACAGAAATTGCTCAGCTTGATTATTTGATACGTGTTAATAACGAAACAGATGTTGTTATAATACCAACTAATTCAACTGTAGAAAAAAATGTATTGTATAAAACTATTTACGACAGAAATGTTTCAGGTTTAGTATTATTTACTTCGGGTTCTTCGGGCGAACCAAAAGGTGCCCTGCATGATTTTTCAAAACTACTTTCAAAATTCAGTGTAAAACGTAAAGCATTACGAACGATTAATTTTTTATTGTTCGATCACTGGGGGGGGTTAAATACTCTGTTTCATATCATGTCTAATGGTGGAACTGTTGTTATTCTTGAGAACCGCACACCCAATTATGTTTGCGAGCTTATTGAAAAATACCAGGTAGAATTATTACCTACATCGCCAACATTTTTAAATATGATGGTATTAAGCCGTGCTTATGAAAGGCATTCGCTTAAAAGCTTAAAAGTTATAAGTTATGGGGCCGAGCCAATGCCCGAAAGCCTTTTAAAACATTTAAATACTTTATTTCCTGATATTAAATTACAACAAACCTATGGATTGATAGAGCTTGGCGTGATGCGCTCACAATCTGAAGGAAACGGTTCGTTGTGGGTTAAAATTGGAGGAGAAGGTTATCAAACAAGAGTAGTGGATGGCATGTTGCAAATAAAATCAGATTCAGCAATGATCGGCTATCTCAATGCACATAGCCCTTTTACAGATGACGGTTGGTTCATGACGGGCGACTCTGTGGAGGTTAAAGACGAGTATTTTCGTATCTTAGGAAGGAAATCCGAAATAATAAATGTTGGAGGTGAAAAAGTTTTTCCGCAGGAAGTTGAGAATGTTATTCTGGAAGTTGAAAGCGTAGTTGATGTAGTTGTGTATGCCGAAAATAACGCACTTACCGGAAAGATAGTTTGTGCAAAAGTTAAATATAGTGGCGACGAACCCAAATCAGAAATTGTAAAAAAAATAAAAATACATTGCAGAAGTAAGCTCGAAACATTTAAGGTACCCGTAAAAATAGATCTTGTTGATGAAACATTTGAATCGGATAGATTTAAAAAAACAAGGGTGAACCTTAAATAATAACAGAGCGTAAAAAATTAATATAAAAGGAATGAACGGAAAATTATCAATCGTATTACCTTCTTACAAATCAAAAGAACGCTTAATAAAAGTAAGAGAGCGACTTGACGCTATTTTTACTGCCGCTTCTATTCCGTTTGAATTAATAATTGTTGACGATGGCTCCTTAGATGGTTCTTTTGATATAGCGCTTGATCTTGAAAAAAAATACGATAATGTAAAGGCATATGAATTAAGCAGAAATTATACTGCGCATTATGCTTTGTTTGCGGGTTTTCAAAAAGTTACCGGTGATTGTATAAGTGTTGTTGCTGATGATGAGCAGCAACCTTACGAATTATTTGTAGATATGTATCGCGAATGGCAAAAAGGAGCGAAAATTATTTTTCCTTATCGTACAAAACGCGATGACCCCTGGACATCGAGAATACTTTCGGGCTTGTTCTATAAAACAATGAGCACTATTTCCGATTTTGTATATCCGCCAATGGGACTTGATTCTTTTTTTATAGATCGCGAAGTAGTTGATCTTTTAAATAAACGCATTCATCCAATAAATACAACTACTGTTACTGAGCTTTTAAGAATGGGTTTTAACCCAACTTACATGCCTTATAGCCGTGGAAAAAGTACTGCGTCAAAATCACGCTGGACCTTTAAGAAAAAAGTAAAGCTTGCTAAGGATTGGTTTTTTTCTACTTCTTCTTTCCCTATAAAATTAATTAGCTACACTGGTATTTTTGTATCGGTATTTGCTTTGGCATTAATTGTTTTTTATACCTATATACGATTTTTTGGTAATCCTGATTATTGGAAACTGGAAGTTAAAGGTTGGGTAAGTTTAATTATCCTGATCTCTTTCTTTTCAGGTTTGATCTTATTAAGCCTGGGAATTATTGCAGAGTATATTTTCCGAATTTACGAAGAGGTAAAAGCGAGGCCGGGTTACATCATTAAAAATAAAGACAACGAAAAAACAAATTAATTTTAATAAACCTTGTTATTAGAACGGAGGCTCATTAAAATCTTCAATATCGTTTCGTTTTACAATATCGCTATTCGTATCTTCTACCTTATCCCAATTTTTTGAAGCTACAGTTTTAGTTCCTGTACTTAAGAAATCATTGTTTTGTTGCAATGGACCGGGATTATTTTGATTGTAAATAATATCTTGCCCTTCTGTATAATCAAGGTCGGCAAATTTAGCGTATTGGCCAATAAAGCGTAGTTTAACGGTTTCTAAAGCACCGTGCCTGTTCTTGGCTATAATAACTTCAGCACGACCTTTTGTAGGCTCGTTATTCTCATCAACCTCTAATCCATAATATTCCGGACGGTAAATGAACATTACCATATCCGCATCCTGTTCAATAGCTCCCGATTCACGTAAATCACTTAATTACGGGCGTTTACTTCCACCTGGTCTGTTCTCTACCTGGCGACTTAATTGCGAAAGGGCTATGATAGGAATTTCTAATTCTTTGGCTAAGCTTTTTAACCCACGGGATATCTGGCTGATCTCTTGCTCACGATTTCCTTTTCCATCCGGACCACCACTCATTAATTGTAAGTAGTCAATAATTATCAATTCAACTTTTTGATTCTCTTTTAAACGGCGCGCTTTGGCACGTAATTCAAAAATAGAAAGCGCTGGCGTATCATCAATAAATAATGGCGCTACTGCTAATTTTTTAATACGTTCATTTAATTGAACGAACTCGTGGTTATCTAAATTTCCTTTTAAGATCTTGTCTTGCGAAATTTCAGTTTCGCTTGAGATCAAACGTTTTACTAATTGTAAGCTACTCATCTCTAAAGAGAAAATAGCAACAGGTTTATTAAATTCAACTGCAGCATTTTTCGCCATAGAAACAACGAATGCCGTTTTACCCATACCGGGCCTTGCAGCTAAAATTAAAAGATCAGATTTTTGCCATCCCCCTGTTATCCTGTCCATAGCGCTAAAGCCGCTGGGTACACCAGACAGACCATCCGTTTGATTGGCAGCAGTTTCAATTTCGGTAATAGCTTTTGCAATGAGGGTACTCATTTTATCATGCTGTTTCCGCACGTTAGAATCAAGTATCTCGAAAATATTTTTTGTTGTTTCGTCAAGTAGTTCAAAAACATCAGTACCGTCTTCGTAAGCAACTTTAATTGTTTCGGTGCTTAAACGAATTAATTCGCGCTGTAAATATTTTTGTGCAACAATACGTGCGTGAAACTCAATGTTGGCTGATGATGCAATACGATTGGTTAATGCAGATACATAATATGCGCCACCAACAACTTCCAGTTCACCGGTACGTTTTAATTCTTGTGTTACGGTTAAAATATCAACCGGTTCAGAGCCGTTAAACAAAGCTACCATGGCTGTAAATACGCGGCCATTTTGGTCTTTATAAAAAGCTTCCGGGCTTAAAATATCAATTACAGTGCTTAAGGCCTCTCTTTCAAGAAGCATGGCGCCAAGTACAGCTTCTTCTAATTCAACCGCCTGTGGTGGTAATTTTCCTACTTCATTCGCACCTGTAGATGGGTTATTAAAAATACGTTTACGGGTTTTATTTTGATTGTCCTGATCCATAATGAAATTGCTGTTTTATCCATCCTTTGTAATAAATTTCTCTCTCCTGCACTTTCTTCCTTTCAGTTCTTATTTCATAAGGGGGGAGGCAAATGTGCGAAAAATTGCTTCATCTTAAATTTACAAAACCTTCAACAATATTCATAACTTGTGCATAAATATTGTTACCATGTGTAAGCCCAATAAAATCAATAGTTTCAGGGGGTTATGCTTGTTCATAATTCCAAAAAGCACTTCTCAACACAAGTGCTGTTAGGGAATTGTTCATTGTTTATTACGGTTCATTCTCAACCAATTAAACTTTTCCAAGAAAATTTATGTTTGAATTTTGATTAATTTTAGTATCTAATATGAAGGTCTTACTAGCTGATTCTAATCATCCTGTTCTTAATGAAACACTTACCGGTGCTGGCTTTGAATGCGATATGTTTTGGACTAAAAGTTCCGAAGAATTAATTTCAATTCTACCAAATTACGATGCTTTAGTGATACGAAGTAAGTTTAAGATCACAAAAAATATTATGGATGCTTGTCCGAATTTAAAATGTATTGGCAGGGTAGGAGCGGGCATGGAAAATATTGATGTGGAATACGCAGCCTCAAAAAAAATAAAATGTGTAAGTGCTCCCGAAGGTAATAGAGATGCGCTTGGTGAACATGCAATTGCGATGCTCTTAATGCTGGCAACCAAATTAAAAAAAGCAGATCTTGAAGTAAGAAAAGGAATTTGGTTACGCGCAGAGAACCGTGGTTTTGAAATTAAGGATAAGACTATAGGTGTTATTGGCTACGGACAAATGGGAAGCAGCTTTGCTAAAAAATTAACAGGTTTTGACTGTAACATCTTAGTGTACGATAAATACATTTCGGGTTTTGGTAATGATGTAATTATTGAATCCACACTCGAAAATTTATTTGACGAATGTGATATTGTTAGCCTGCATGTACCCTTAAAAAAAGAAACTGAATACATGGTAGATACCACCTTCATTAATAAATTTAAAAAAGAAATTTACATCATTAATACTGCGAGGGGTAAATGTTTAAAAACGGCTGATCTTGTTACTGCTATTGAAACAGGAAAAGTAAAAGGCGCTTGTTTGGATGTGCTGGAATATGAGAGCGTATCTTTTGAGCAAATAGAGAACAAAGAGATTCCACAACCTTTAAATTATCTGATCAATTCCGATAAAGTAATTTTAAGTCCGCATATTGGCGGTTGGACGCATGAGAGCAATTTTAAAATGAGTAAGATAATTGCTGAAAAAATGATAGCAGCTCTTAAAGGCTAGTAATTTACCGTGAATTGAGGTGTGGTAATAACGTTTGATTTGTGTTTAGCTTGGTCTATAGCAAAAATTGCATATTTAAAGATCTTAATAGAATCCGCAGGTCTGAATTCCGTCATTGGAATATAGATCTCTCCTTTAATTGATTTTCCTTTAAAACCATCGCCGGGTTGTGTGATAATTTTAGCAATAGCAAACGTATCTGAAACATTGATATCGTAAAAGCCTGTAAACTGTTGCGTGCCCGTATTATAATAATAAAACTTAATGATCAGGTTGGGTATGGTAGCCTTTTCTTCTGTAAAAATATCGCCGTCACCATCTTCGTAGCCTATAATAAGCTGCCCATTATCTACACCACCTGTTTTTGAAGACGTAAAATCTAAATATTCAATTGTGGGTTCAGGTGATTTGCTTGGTCTTTTTACACAACCAAAACAAAATAAACAAAACAAAAATATTATTACAATAAAGCGCATGTTCTAAAATCTATCTATAAATTTACAAAATTATAACGTCTCAGCCAAAGGTTTGTTTAATAACGAAAATAGAATATTTAATATTGCCTCTGAAAAGGAATTTTTAGAGCTTTCTTTAAGTATTTTTAACTACCAGGCCTCTCAAAATGCCGTTTACAGGCAATGGATACAGCTTTTAAATATTGATCCTGCAAAAGTCAGTATGCTTGAGCAAATACCCTTTTTGCCAATCGAATTTTTTAAAAAGCAGGAGATCAGCACTTCTCCATTAACTCAAAATACAGTAAAATTCACCAGCAGCTCAACTACCTCCCAAACACCGTCTACCCATTTTGTAACAGATATTTCTGTTTATGAAAAAAGCTTTTTAAAAGGCTTTGAGTTGTTTTATGGCAAACCATCTGACTATTGTATTTTAGCATTGTTGCCAAACTATTTGCAGCGAAGCGGGTCTTCTTTAGTTTATATGTGCGATAAATTAATTAAAGAATCACAACATACTTTAAGCGGATTTTTTTTGGATGAAATAGATAAGCTTATTACCATCATTGAAGAATTGAAAAAAACAAAGCAAAAAATAATTTTAATTGGTGTGTCGTACGCGTTAATGGATCTGTGCGATAAAGCTGTTCATTTAAATGAGAATTTTATTGTGATGGAAACCGGCGGCATGAAAGGCACGCGTAAAGAATTATTAAAAAGTGAATTGCATACTTATTTAAGAAGTGGCTTTAAAATAAATAATATTCACAGTGAATATGGAATGACAGAACTTTTAAGTCAGGCTTATAGTTTGGGAAACGAAGAATTTGCTTCGCCACCATGGCTGAAATTTTTGATTAGAGAGGTAGATGACCCTTTAAAAATAAGAACAGATCATAAGACAGGTGGCGTTAATGTGATCGATCTTGCAAATGTAAACTCTTGCTCTTTTATTGCTACAAAAGATCTAGGTAAAATAAACGAAAACGGTAAACTCGAATTAATGGGCCGTTACGATAATAGTGATGTGCGTGGTTGTAATTTGATGTTCGGGAATCTCTAACCACTAAGGCACTGAGAACACCAAGAAACACTAAGAAGATCTTTATTATTACTTACTCAATCAATTTTTTCAACAAAAAACAGAAAATATTTCTTAGTGAAACTTTGTGCCCTTGGTGTCTTAGTGGTAATAATAGAGTAATTTTAATTACCCCTGTCGTCCTGCTAAAAGGAACATTACAGCCATTCTTACTGCTACACCGTTTTCAACCTGCTCTAAAATAATAGATTGTTTACTATCGGCTACATCGCTGGTGATCTCAACACCGCGATTGATAGGGCCTGGGTGCATGATGATTATTTTTTTGGAGACACTGTCAAGCATTTCTTTATCTAAACCATAAAGCATAGAGTATTCTCTAAGCGAAGGGAAAAATTTTATATCCTGGCGCTCTAATTGTATCCGTAACATATTTGCTACATCACACCATTCTAAAGCTTTTTTAAGATCCAGTTCTACTTCAACTCCTAAAGAGGTAATATGTTTTGGTATTAAGGTTAAAGGGCCACACACTTTTACAATAGCGCCTAATTTTTGCAGGCAAAAAATGTTTGAGAGTGCAACGCGTGAGTGTAAGATATCACCAACTATTACAATTTTTTTGCCTTTAAGATCTCCTAATTTTTCCTGGATCGAAAATGCATCTAATAAGGCCTGTGTTGGATGCTCATGTGCACCATCACCCGCATTAATAATTTTTGCATTTACTTTTTTAGAAAGAAAAACAGCTGCTCCGGCACTTGCATGGCGCATAACGATCATGTCCACTTTCATGGCAAGAATGTTATTTACTGTATCAATTAAAGTTTCTCCTTTTTTTACGGAAGAGTTGGATGCGGAAAAATTGATCGTATCGGCGCTTAATCTTTTTTGAGCAAGCTCAAAGGATAAACGTGTGCGTGTAGAATTCTCGAAAAATAAATTGGCAATTGTAATGTCTCTTAACGAAGGTACTTTTTTTATGGGACGGTTAATTACCTCTTTAAAATTTTGAGCGGTACTTAAAATAAGGTCAATGTCGTTTTTTGTAAGATTTTTTATTCCGAGGAGGTGATTGACGCTTAGATGGCTCATTATTTTTGAAAACAGATTTTCAAAAGTTAAAGATAACTTTTAATTTTTAATTGAGAAATTATTTTTTCACCGTTTGTAAATAACGTTCTTTAATTATGTTTAGATGATGCTCGGTATGCCCGCAAATAGTGAAGCCTATTGAATTTACACTTGCCGGCCCGGAAGGTGTTGGGCCCACTTTTTTTAGATTTTCGGTATTAAAAGAGCGAAATAAACAAATATTTGAATGTCTCACCGCTTCAAATTCTTCAATAATATCACTCATTGTTCTTGAAGATGCTGCGCAATTTGCGCCGTAAAGATTCTCGTCATAAGAATTTGGGACTTGTTTATCACCTCTTGCAAAAGTTAAAGCGCGCGCACTAAAAATGCGTTCGGTATCAATACAATGTATCAAAACTTGTTTTACTGTCCATTTTCCTTCGGCATAAGCAAAATTTTCAAGATCAGTTGAAATGCTTTTAATAAAATCCAAAGCGCTTTTTTTTGTTTCGGTTAAAGCACTTACTACATCGTTTTGTTTTACAAGCCCAATGTAATACCAATAATAATCAGGACATTCTTCTTTAACAGGCCTCATGTTATTTGCTTAATAGTGTAATACGATCTTTTCCATCGGTCTCCGACCATTCAACTTTCACATTTTGGCTTTCAATTGAATCAATTGTTATACCAATATATTTTGCCTGGATAGGCACGTGTCTTGATAATCTTCTGTCAACCAAAACTAATAATTCAACATCTTTTGGCCTTCCAAAAGCAAGCATGGCATCTAAGCCTGCGCGAATGGTACGGCCCGTAAATAATACATCATCTACCAAAACAACATTTTTATCTTCAATGGTAAAATCAATACTTGTTGGATTAGGGATCAGTTCTTTTTTTCTAAAATCATCGCGATGAAAAGTAATATCCAAAGCGCCGCAATTTATTTTTTTATTTTTTAAAATACTTTGAAGCTCTTTTTGAATACGTTTTGCTAAAAACACCCCACGCGGCTGCAAACCAATAATAACGGTATCCTTAAAATCGTTATGCGCCTCGATTAGCTGGTGACACAAACGTTTTATTTTTACGTCGAACTGACTTTTTTCTAATAAGATCTTTGGTTGCACTATTACGTATTTTAATAAAGTAAAAATATGACTAACAAAGTTTAAAAACAAATCCAATTAAGGATATTATTTTGCTTCGGTAGCATTGCCTTCAAGCGTAAAATATTTTGTTACGCCTGCCTGCAAAGTTTTATAAATTGTATTTTCCTGTAAGGTAATTTCATCAAACTGAGCATTTAAAACTGCTTTCCCTTCTGTATTTAGAATACCCCATTTGCCTGCTTGTTTAATTTTTATGGAAGAGGTGGAAGAGAGTATTTCAATTTCTTCATAAAGTGGCTCTATAATAACACCCTTGTTGTATTGATAAACGCCCCATTTTCCATTCTTTTTAATTTCAAAACCTGCCTGTGTATGATCTATTGAGTAACGTGGGTTAAATAAGAACTTATCAGTTACCGAAGTTTTAACAGGTATATTTATGTTATCAGGATCATCAAAAAAGTGAGCAAATCGAATGTCTTCGTATTCAGGTAACAATAACCACTTCAATGTTTTCTGATCTACCAATCCGTATTTTCCTCCGGATAATCGTTCAACGGAAACTGTAGGCGTTACTGTTGTATAAATTCCAGTTCCTTCTACATCAACTTCAATCTGGTCGATAGGCGGACCAACAACTGTAAAAGTACTTACTGTACCATTTTTTTGAAAAAGATAAAGCGCATCCTCTGTTACATTATCAATAATAAAAAGTTGTTCATGTGTAAAAGCAACATCTATTAATGGTTTACCTAAAAGATCAAAATAGCCATAACCACCATTTTTCCAAACCTGGATAGCTCTTTCCGGAATCCAGCCATCATCAATACTATCATATTCAAGAGGCATAATAATTTTACCGGAAAGATCTGCCGCACCATATTTATTATCCTTTTTTAGATAAATAGGAAAAATATAAACGTTACTGTTATGCAAGTTAAATGAAGAATCACTATAACTATGTCTTCTAAATTGTTCTTTTTCCGAATAAAATAACTCAAAAGTTATTTTGTCATATATAACAGGTAATATCTCTTTACCATTTGGCCCAACAATACCAAATTTACCACCGGTTATTCTTTTATTGTATTGGGCTGGTTCAATTTCTCTTTTTAAAATACTATTTCCTGCTTCATCAAAAGCTTCAATGTCTATAGAGTCTCTGCCCTTACTTACATATTCAGTCACAACTCCACCCTGGTTCCACAAATAGCCTAATACTGAAGCCCATCCATGATTGTAGTTTTCGTAAACCAATGGTATGATGTTATCTCCATCCATGGGGTGTAAAAGATCTCCGTTTCCATTGCTGATACCAAATTTTCCACCAAACACTTCGTTTTGATATTTTGAATTTGAAAAACTACCACCCTTATTAACGATAAAATTAGGAAGGTAATGATTAAGTACGTCAACCTTTTTATATATTGGTTCTATAAGATCAAAACCCGGCCCGCGTATAATATTTTTTACTGAATCAATAAAATAATAATGCTTACCTATTTGTGTG
Organism: Bacteroidota bacterium; assembly: GCA_013816615.1. GTDB lineage: Bacteria > Bacteroidota > Bacteroidia > B-17B0 > Aurantibacillaceae > Aurantibacillus. Next base: position 18,762 of record JACDED010000053.1, on the reverse strand, counting down.
GTATAAACAAATTCGTTGGTTTGATGATTTTGAAAAACATTTACAACACTATCAAAATAGGGCAATACGCGCCAGTTATTTTTTGTAAGACTATAAACACCCCATTTGCCATTTTTTTTAACCTGGATCGCATTTTCGGATTGCCGATCTTTTATTTTATCAAATTCAGCTTCCACTTTATTATGGCCCACGAAGCGGTATTTATTGTTTATGAAATACATTGGTGTATTGTAGGTATCGGCAATTGAATCGGCAACAAGTACCTTATTTACAACAAAGTTGGTATCTGTAAAAAAATATTTTCCACCGCTTTTAACAGCAGCTGCGCCTGAAAGATTAATAATTGTATCCCATTCGCAACTTATAAGTTCTTTTCCTTTATAATTAATTAGGCCATATTTTTTTGCATTGCTTACAATAATTTTTTCGTTCAGGCCTTTGCCCGAAAAAGAACTGAAACTATCGTATTCTTTACCAACTTTATTCATTCTCATATCCAGCAATTGTTTTTTATTGGCTTCGGTAGTAACTAAAATTGTGCTGTCGTTATTTTTATCTTTTACTGTTTTAGTAAATGGTGTATTTACCCATAATTCATAATTTTTATTTAGTATGAATTTTTTTTCCTTTTGAAAACCTATTACAAAAGAGCATTCAGGTACTTCTAAAAAGCTTTTGTATGATCCCGGAGGGACTACCAATTTTAGAGGAGCAAAACTATAAACCGACTCACCTTCTTTTGAGGTGATAATGTACATTTTAGGGTTTACAGAGCTGTTCCTGATAGCGGAAATGTTTTTAAGCAATGAGTTACCATTTAGATCATAAATATCATACAGGTTTTTTGTGTTCCTTATCTTTATGATACTATTTGCGATAATAGGCTCAGTTTTATTCTTTGCAGGAATAATAATTTTTCCCGACTGGTTGATCACACCAAAAAGATTCTTTGATTCAAATAAAAAAAGTATGGTATCTCTTTTGTAATACAGAGCTTTAATAGTAGTAAGTGTTGTAGAGACAGGGTTAAATTTTTCGTCTAAAATAAACAGTCCGTCTTTTTTTTCAGCCACCAGGTATTCTTTTGAATCTCTGTTGTTTTCGTCAATAAAATAATGAAATTTTGCATTCTCTGTTTGCCCTAGCAATTTCCCTCTCATATCAAAAATATCAATTGTTTTTGATCCGGTATTTCGGCCAAAAATGTAATGCACAGATTTTGTAAGTTCATCATAAGAAGGTTCGATAATTACTTTATCGTTTTGCATACAACCATATTTATTCTTCGCATCACGATAAATGGTAATGCCCGGGAAGGCAAGTCCTTTTTTTGAAAGCACCTTTCCGGTAGAATCTACGCGCCAGACAAACTCATCATTAAATAAAATACTTATTTTTAATTTCGCAAGACTATCGGAGAGGACCTTGCCATAATTTATCGCAGTAATGCCTTCAGCAACAATAGGCACACCCTTACGGTTATATAAGTTAGAGGTCGGCAATCCGGATAATTTATGATGATCGCCAACATAGATACAATCGTTGGTAAGAAATTTGTAAACCCGGTTATCGGGTCTTATTATCCAATTGCCTTTAATATCAATAATACCGGTCTTATCTTCTTTATCCTTCTCGTTAAAAAAAAGTTTATTTTGTAAAGAATCACTTTTGGATACAGAAACAATTAAAACATCACCCGATTTTGCGATAATATTATACAGGTTATTCGCTACAATTGTACCTGTTTCATCAATTAAGATGTATTTTCTGTAATTATAAAGTAAAAAAAATGTTTTGCCGGATAGGTCATCTGTAATCTTATTATGATTCGTGTAGGTATCCGGTTTAATTTTTTCTTTACCTAAAGAATCTACAATACCGCGATAGTCTTTATGAAATACAAGATAACAGTTGGGTGATAAAAATTCGATACTTTGATATTTAGGCTCACAAATAATATTTGGATAGCTTGGGCGCGCTAAACCATATTTTTCGTTAATCTCTATGATACGGGTTTGTTGTCCATAATAAGATAAAGATAAGAACAGGTGCAATACAATTAAGTAAACAAACCTCATAGTTAAAATTTTAAATGATAATTAAAATAACGCTAAATAATTGAGATAAGCAATAAGCGTTATTAAAGTTTTAAAAGCAAATTACTCTTTGTTTTTACTGTCGAGGAGTATTGTAACAGGGCCATCGTTAATTAATTCAACCTGCATATTAGCTCCAAATTGCCCGGTTTTACAGGATTTGTCAAACTGTTTCTCCATCTCTGAAATAAATTTTTCATACAAAGGGATTGCTGTTTCGGGTTTGGCAGCTTTTATGAACGAAGGTCTGTTTCCTTTTTTTGTAGAAGCGTGCAAAGTAAACTGGCTCACAATTAACATCTCGCCATTTACCTGTTTTACATCCAGGTTGAGTTTTCCTTCTGCATCTGCAAATACACGCATGTTACATACTTTGGCGCATAGCCACTCTATATCTTCGATGGTATCAGCTTCTTCAATACCTGCTAATATTAAAAAACCGTGATTAATTTCCGAATACACCTTGTTATTTATAGAAACAACCGCTTTTTTAACTCTTTGTAAAACTAACCGCATATTTTTTTATCTTTAGCTGATCAAAAACAAAAATAGTAAAATGAAACGTGTTCTTATTGTAATAACATTTACATTGCTTTTAATTTCTTGTAAAAAGAAAGAAACTGTTGCTGAAGAACCAATACCCGAACCAACACCGGCTGTAATTTGCCCGACCTGTAATTTTCCGGATACTGTATGGACAAGTAATGCAACGGGCCCAAAACTTATTTTTAAATTTAAATTTGATAGTACACAGGCAAGATTAGATAATTTTGCTATGCCTTCAACCATTCCAGGAACGAACGCAGCCCAATCTCCTACATTTAATGGTATGAGCGCGCATTATATAGAAATGGCTCAGGGCGACCTGACACAAGTAGGACAAGGGACTGTTTTATACAGAGCAGAGGAAACTACCTGTGGTGGAAATAATGCTATTGTTTTTTGTAAATCCATTGTTGCAAAAGATGGCGATGTTTTTTTCTCAGTGCCAATTGCGAGTGTTACACCGGGAACATATAAATGGTTAAGGGTTTCGTTAGCGTATCAAAATTACGATGTGAAAATAAAAACAACATCTGCCGGAGTTATAAATGGAACGATAGCATCTTTTGTTGGATTTAATACATATGTTTCAAAATATAAAATGCATGGCGCTACAATGACGCCAACATTAAATGGTGCTGGGAATAAATTGCAGGGCTATTGGGGCTTTTATACAAATTACATGAGTACAGATGTAAAGGCTGAAGGACAAGCGCCTCAAACAACGGTTGTAAACCCCAATCCAAGTTCACCAATACCTCCGGGAAGCTGTTTGGTAACAGGAGCGTTTGTAACTACTGCTGCCCCTAATGTTGGCGCACCTTTAACGATTACCGGTTCTGAAACACAAGATATAATTATTACCGTTTCACTTTCCACAAACAAAAGTTTTGAATGGAAAGAATTAACCTTTGATGGATTGTTTCAGCCTGAGATAGGCGAAAATGTTGTAGACATGGGACTTAGAGGTTTGAAGCCAATGTACTAAGATCCTGCCCGTAAAATTATTTTGATTTGAATTTATTAATTGCGTCAACTGTGAATTCAGATAACACTAACGTTCCGCTCATTCCTGCGCGTTCAATTAATAACTGATCCCAATTTTCAGTTCCCTGCCACATTACTTTTTTAAGCATAGCCATTGCCTCAGGATTGCTCGTTGCTAATTTATTAGCAAGTATATCAATAGCTTTATCCATTTCTTCGGTAGAAGAAAATAACTCAGCATACAAACCTTTTTCTTTTGCCCATTGTGCAGTTTGCCATTCAGTAGCATTAATAGTTAACTGGCAAAAAGCAGATGTACCTACTTTACGCTCTACTGCAGGTCCAACAACAAAGGGCCCGATACCAACAGCCAGCTCACTTAATTTTATAGCAGCAGCATCTGTTGAAAAAGTATAATCTGCACTTGATGCAATGCCAACACCTCCACCAACAGCTTTACCCTGTACGCGTGCAATAACAAATTTTGGTGCTTTGCGCATGGCATTAATTACTGCGGCAAAGCCCGAAAAGAATTTTAATCCTGTATCAATATCTTTAATAGCAATTAACTCATCAAAGCTGGCACCGGCACAAAATGCTTTATCACCTTCGCTTTTTAAAACAATAACTTTTGCATTATTATCTTTTCCAAGTTTTTCTATTTCTGCTGCCAGGTTACGTAATTGCGTGCCCGGCATTGAATTACTTTGTGGATGAAAAAAAGTGATGGTTCCAATTCCGTTTTTAATCTCTGATCTTACAAATGCTTCCATAAAATTAAACAAGAATAGTTACAGGGTTCTCGATAAAAGCTTTTAAAGTTTGAAGGAAGGCTGCTCCGGTAGCACCATCAACCGTACGGTGATCGCAGGCTAAAGTTAACATCATAGTATTGCCTGGCACAACCATATTATTTTTTACAACAGGTACTTGTCTTATTGCACCAACCGAAAGTATACACGATTCAGGTGAATTAATAATTGAAGTAAATGATTCAATACCAAACATACCCAGGTTAGAAACCGTAAATGTATTTCCTTCCCAATCTGAAGGTTGTAATTTTTTATCTTTTGCGCGTTTGCCAAGATCTTTTACTTCACCAGAAATTTGTGATAAAGATTTTTGATCTGCAAAACGGACTACAGGTACCAGTAAGCCATCATCAACAGCAACTGCTACACCAATATGAATATGAGAGTAGCTACGAATTTTATCGCCTAACCATGAAGTATTTACTTTTGGATGTTTGCGTAAAGCTGCAGCGCAGGCTTTTATAACAAGATCGTTAAATGAAACTTTTGTATCAGGAATAGCATTGATGGCATTACGCGCAGCAATGGCATTATCCATATCCACTTCAATATTTAAAACAAATGATGGAGCTCCGTTCGTACTTTCTAATAAACGACGCGCAATTGTTTTGCGCATTTGTGAAACTGGTTCATCGGTAAAACTTTCAGTACCCAATTGCACAGAAGAAGCTTTACCGTTTCCAGCATCAGAACCGCCACCTTTGTAACTTTCAACATCTGCTTTTGTAATACGACCATTATCTGCACTGCCTTTTACTTTGCTAAGATCAATTCCTTTTTCTTTTGCTAAAGCTTTTGCAAGCGGTGAAGCTTTAATTCTTCCACCTTCAGAAGTTGTTGTTGTATTTGATTCTGCTTTGGCAGTTGTAGGTGAATTTACAGAGCCGTTTAAATTATCGTTTTTGTTTTCGGTGGCTGAGCTTGTCGAAGCCTTAGTTTCTGCTTTTGCAGGAGAAGAATTAACGTTAGCTAAAACATCTTTCATATTTTCATCACCTTTACCAAGAATAGCTAAAACACTATCAACAGGCACGCTTTTGCCTTCATCAACACCTATATGCATTAACACACCATCCTGGAACGATTCAAACTCCATTGTAGCTTTATCCGTTTCTATATCTGCCAAAAGATCACCGCTTTTTACTTTATCACCAACTTTTTTATGCCATTTGGCAACAACACCATCAGTCATGGTATCACTTAATTTTGGCATACGTACAACTTGTATGGTTGAAGGTAAAGCAGCGCTTGTAGATTTAGTATCTTCTTGTTTCTTTGTTTCTTGTTTCACGTTAACAGAACTGTCCTGTGTCTTGTTGTCTTGTTTCTTTTCTTCTGCTTTTCCGCCCGAACTTCCATTCAATAATCCACTAATGTCTTCGCCTTCTTTTCCAAGAATTGCAATAATGCTATCAACAGGTACTGCTTGTTTTTCCTGAACACCAATGTGTAATAACACACCATCCTGAAAAGATTCAAATTCCATTGTAGCTTTATCAGTTTCGATGTCGGCTAATAATTCGCCGCTTTTTACTTTATCGCCAACTTTTTTATGCCATTTAGCAATTACACCATCTGTCATGGTATCACTTAATTTGGGCATCCTAACAACTTCCGCCATACTTGTAGAAATTAAAAATTTTAAATTAAAGATTTTAAATTATTCAATGCTTTTTGTTTTTCTTAATTCAACAACTATTCAATAATGTAAGGATAGTTTGGTTCAGAATAAACATCTTTATAAAGTTCTCCGGGTTCCGGATATGGACTCTCTTCGGCAAACTGAACTGATTCGTCAACCAATGCTTTTACTTTTGCTTCTATAGCCTCAATACCTGCATCGTCTATCCATTTATTTTCCTGCAAAACCGCAAGTACTTTGCCAATCGGATCTTGTTGCTGGTATTCTTTTACTTCATCTTTTGTACGGTACGATTGCGCATCGCTCATGCTGTGACCTTTGTAACGGTAGGTCTTCATTTCTAAAAATGTTGGCCCATCACCTCTGCGTGCGCGTGCAACTGCTTCTTCCATTGCTTCATGTACAGCCTCGCAGGATAGACCATCAACAGGTTTGCTTGGCATATCATAAGCTAAACCTAATTTCCAAAGGTCGTGTACGTTACTGGTACGTTCAACAGAAGTTCCCATAGCGTAACGATTATTTTCAACAATAAAAACCACCGGCAATTTCCACAACATAGCCATGTTAAAGGCTTCGTGTAAGGCACCCTGGCGTACTGCGCCATCGCCCATTGAGCAAACGCAAACGTTATCAGTACCATTATATTTTTCAGCAAAAGCAATACCTGCACCTAATGGCACCTGGCCGCCAACAATACCGTGTCCACCAACAAAACCATGTTCTTTGCTGAATATGTGCATACTCCCACCTTTGCCTTTGCTGCAACCGGTAATTTTAGCATACATTTCTGCCATTACATATTTTGGGTGCAAGCCTAAACCAATGGGGTGGGCATGATCACGATATGCCGTAATATGTTTATCTCCTTTTTTTGTAGCGCTCACGGTGCCCGCTACTATAGCTTCCTGACCAATGTATAAATGACAAAAACCTTTAATTTTTTGTTGTACATAAACCTGCCCGGTCTTCTCTTCAAACTTACGCATCAATAACATTGATTCGTACCAGCTTAAATAATTTTCTTTAGTAAACTTTAGTTTTTTTTCAGTTAAGGTTTTAGCCATAATGCCAGAATTTATAATGACACAAAAATAACAGAAAAATGCACAAAAACCACTTAAAATTCAGTTTCGTGCAAATAGATTGGGCAAAGTTTTTTTCTTTGTATATTTTTACATGAATTGCCAATAAAAACTAATGATTTTAAGCTATAAAACCTTTGTTTTAGAATATAAACATCCTTTTGGAGTTTCTTCAAATATCAGAAAAACAACAACTTCGGTTTTTATAAAGATCCAGCATGAAGGTAAAGTAGGTTATGGCGAAGCCTGTTTACCCGTTTATTTGGGCGAAACCGTTGAAGGGACCATTGCATTTTTTGAAAAGGTAAAACCCTTTTTGGTGCATCATGCTTCCGCATCTTTTAACGAAATTATTAATGCGATCGATGAATTTTCTTTAGAAAATAATGCGGCAAAAGCAGCCATTGATATTGCATTAAATGATCTTACCGGAAAAATTGAAAGAAAACCTTTTTATGATCTTATAGGAATTGGTAAAAGTGATTCGCGTTTAACTTCATATACAATAGGAATTGACAGCGAAGAAATGATCGGGCAAAAAATAAAAGAAGCCGCCGATTTTTCTATTTTAAAAATAAAAGCAGGCACAAAAGATGATAAAGCTTTAATAAATTTAATAAGAAAATACACTGATAAGCCTTTGTATGTGGATGTGAACCAGGGCTGGAAAAATAAAGAAGAAGTTTTGGAAATGTTGTTTTGGTTGCATGAAAAAAATGTGATCTTAATTGAGCAGCCCATGCCGGTAAGCATGCTGGATGAAATGGCCTGGGTAACAGAGCGCAGTCCTATACCAACAATTGCAGATGAAAGTGTAAAACGTTTGAGTGACCTTGATAAAATAAAAGATTGTTTTTCAGGAATAAATATAAAGCTGATGAAAAGTACAGGTTTAACTGAAGCTTTAAAAATGATCAACTATGCGAAAGAAAATAAACTGGAAATATTATTGGGTTGTATGGCAGAGAGTTCTTGTGCAACATCGGCCATGGCGCAATTAATGAAGTTTGCAGATTATATTGATCTTGATGCTCCGAATTTATTGTTGAACGATCCGTTTAAAGGTGTAACATACAAAAACGGAAAAATATATTTAAATGATCTGCCGGGAATAGGGGCAGAGCCAGGGCTTACTTTTTTAACTACATAAGAATTACTTTAGTTTTTTGGCCACGAATTTCACTAACATCACTAATTGTTTATTGTAAATAAAATTCGTTTAGTGAAATTTATATTCAAAGCAATGCCGCTTTGAATATGAGAATTACACAAATAAATCAACTGTTTGAGTAACAGTATTTGAGAAATTAGTGCAATTGGTGGCAAATTGATTTATGTCTTCCATTAATTTTAACTTTCCGCCAAGGCATCCCCAACAATAAATGTACTGCCACCAATTAAAATAAGCTCACTTTTTTTGTAAGCTTTTTTTGCCGCCTCGATAGCTTCTTTTACATTAGAAAAAACTTCGCCTTTTAATTTTAGTTTCTTAGCTTTTTCAAACAATTCATTCTCATCTAAAGCGCGTGGAATATTTGCTTTTGTAAAATAATAAGTAGCTTCTTTGGGTAATAATTCTAATATTTTCGAAACATCTTTATCATTCACCGTTCCAAAAACAAAGTGTAAATGTGTATGATCAATTGTTTTTAAATTGGCAAGTACATTTTTAATACCATCTTCGTTATGCCCTGTATCAGCTATTATCAAAGGTTTTTCGCTTATCGTTTGCCAACGTCCTTCTAAACCTGTGTTTTTTACAACCTGTTTTAAACCTTTTTTAATATCACTTTGTTCTATAATGAAACCTGCTTTTTCAATAACATCCAAAGTGTTTAAAACACCTAACACATTTTTTAGTTGGTAGGTTCCGGTAAGATCAAGATCTAAATTTAAACTTGTATTCGTTACTTTATTTAAAACAGTTGTATTTAAAAAACCATCTTTTAACTTATGATCAATTACTTTATAATTTTTATCGGCAAACTGTACTGCTGTTTTTAATGCTTTGGCAACAGCGTTAAACAATGGCCCGCTATGGCTCTGATACTGGCTTACTACAACGGGTACACGCGATTTTATAATACCGGCTTTTTCGGCTGCGATTTTCTCTAAGGTGTCTCCCAATAAATTCATATGATCGTAACTTATATTGGTGATCAACGAAACCTTTGGTGTTATCACGTTTGTAGAATCCAATCTTCCGCCAAGGCCAACTTCTATTACAGCAACGTCTACTTCTTCTTTTGAAAAATAATCAAAAGCTAAACCAACGGTCCATTCAAAAAAACTGGGTTCTATTTTTTCAAATTCTCCTTTGTATTTTTCTACAAAATCAACAATATAATTTTTCGGGATCATCTTCCCGTTAATTTTTATACGCTCTCTAAAATCAACTAAATGAGGTGATGTATATAAACCGGTTTTATAACCTGCCTGTTGTAAAACAGAAGCGATCATATGACTACTGGAGCCTTTACCATTAGTGCCGGCAACATGTACACATTTTAGTTTTTGATGAGGTTTGCCAAGCAGTTCAATAATTTTATTGGTATTATCTAAGTTGGCTTTATAGGCTGCAGCCCCAACTCTTTGAAACATTGGTAAACGCGCGAAGAGATAATCCAGCGTTTGCTGATAGGTCATTTTACTTGAATGAAAAAGTTATTGTAATGGTTCCTCTTTGTTCTTCAATAGTTGAGCTTGGACTAAAGATCGTTGCTATGGCCATTTTTTTTGCTTTTGCTTTTAGTGAGGCATTGCTTGTGGTTGTTCCTCGGCCATTAGGGTTGGCTTCTATTACTCTTCCTTCTTTATCAACTGCGATCTCTACAATTACCTTTCCTTCTTCTTTTGTATCATTATCAAATGTTGGTGTAATTATTAAGTTTCTCTTCTCAAGATCAAAACCTAATTTACCATTTCCATCAGCTGTTGGAATTGTTTCTGTGCCCGTATGATCTGGAGAGAAAGGCAATACTTGTGCATTATTGGTTTTAGGTGTAATTGTAAGACGTTTATATTTATTTGCTACAGTTGTTGCACTGCTTTCAACTGGTGTTTCGCTGTTAGCATCTGTTACGATTTTTTCAGATGCGCTTTGTTGTTTAACGTTTGAAACAGGAGTAATACTTTTTTGTTCTTCGCCCGGATCGTTGTTGTTCTCGCTTGAAAGACCAATTGTAATTTCATTTGTAGTTGAAGCAACTAATGAAGGAGGACCGGAAGTAATAATGTTTTTAAAGATCAAAAAAGCCACCATTACAATAAATGCAAGAGCAGTAACTGCAACAGAGATCTTTTTATTTCTATATTCTTCTTTACGGGTTAAATCCATAATTAAAACTATTAATCAAATGCAAAAATGATCGTTATCGTTCCTCTTTGTTCTTCGAATTTTCCTTCAACATTAAATTTGGTTGCTAGTGCAGCTTGTTTTGCTTTTGCTTTTAGTAATGCGCTGCTTGTGGTAGTACCGCGACCGTTAGGATTCGCCTCTATTACATTTCCTTCGCTATCCACCGTAATTTCTACAACTACTTTTCCTTCTTCTTTAGTATCTTTTGGTAATTGTGGTGGTTTAACTACTGCCCTTCCTTTTAGATCAATACCGTATTTGCTGCCGGGACCATTACCCGGGCCTTTTCCGGGACCATGTCCGTCGCCATCACCCCCACCATCGCCATTACCGTGACCACCATTTCCGTTTTTATTTGGATCTCCATCAGGATCACCATTTTGACCTGCAACATCATTATCTCCTTTACCACCACCGCCATCTTTGCCTGTATTCTTTTTAAATTTTTCTGCTAATTTTTCTGCGGCAGTTTTTTCTTTTACAGGAGTAATAACAACTTTGTTATCTTTAATTTCCGGTTGGGTTTCGTTAAGCTTAACATCTTCTCCGTTGGCATCTGTAACAATATTTTCTTTTGCTATTTCTTTTTCAACTACTACATCGGTAACTTTCCCCATCGCTCCATAATCCATATCATCATTTCCAACATTCATCATACCCAATGCAAGCTCTTGCCCGCCGCCGCCACCAATTTCGGGGAAAGGCGGGTTAGGGGTAATGAGGTTAAATAAGATCAAGAACAATAATAATAAGCCAAAAATAGCCGCAGTAATTATTCCTGAAATAACCCTGTTCTTATTTTCTTCTTGTTTTGTTAGTTCCATTTTATTTGTTAGTTGCAGCAGTTGCTAAAACTGTTTTACATTTTAATTTATAACAAATGGTCATAATATCAATTTCATCCTGTATAGAAAGTTCTTTATCCAAATGCATAATAACTGTTGGTTCTAATAGAGCAGTAGATAAAACTGAAATTTCGGATTCAAGCGTTGCCAAAGTAACTTCCTTACTATTGACAAAATATTTTTTGTCTTTTGTTATCGCTAAATGAATAGGCTTAACATCATTATTTACAGTCGTTTTTACATCTGATTTTGGTAAGGCTACTTTAATAGCATTAGGACTTACCATGGTTGATAAGATCAAAAAGAAAAGCATTAAAAAGAACATGATATCACTTAGTGAATCTGTGCTTACTTCTGCCTCTCTGTGTTTTTTTCGTAAAGCCATTTTTTATTTGATTAAAAATTATAGATTAAAAAATTAAAAATAATCTCTGATCTTTAATTTTAGAATTTTAATTATCTATTTAGTTGGTTCGTTCAGCATATCCAAAAATTTAATTTGGGTATCTTCCATGCGGTGGGCGATCCTGTCAATGCGTGCATTTAACCAGTAATAAAAAATAAACGCAACAACACCTACTACTAATCCGCCTGCAGATGAAACCATTTTTTGGTATAAACCATCAGAGATCTGAACAATCTCAACAGTTCCTTTCTCGCTTATCTTTCTAAAAATCGTAATTACACCAATAATTGTACCCACAAATCCAAACATAGGCGCGATACGCCCAATAATGCTTAATACATTCATATTCTTTTCAAGCTTACCAATTTCATTAGCACCGCTTTTGTTCATGGCTTCTCTTATCTCTTCAACGGGTTTGCCAATACGTGATACACCTTGTTCTATCATCGTGCTTTCAGGTGTATTTAAATTTTTACACATACTACGTGCATTTGCAATATTGCCACTGTGGATCATTTCTTTTAAGCTTAAAAGAAGGTTCTCATTTTTCTTACCGGCTTTACTGATCACTAATAAGCGCTCTACTAAAAGATAAATGCTGATTAAAAGCAATAATCCAATTGGGTACATGATAGGCCCGCCTTTCATTACCAGCTCTATTAATGACATTTTTGTTTCTGTGATCTCGGGTGTAGTTGCGGCGGCAGTTTGAATTCCGGTTACTACATTTGAAGAATCGGTTGAGGTTGCCAGGGTTGCAACAGAAGTTCCTGCTTGTAAAATAAAATTTAACATTGCTAAAATAGTTTAGTTGATACGAAATTAAGTTTAATAAAAACAGGTAAATACGCTCAAATAAATGCTTTTAAACAGTGTTGTGTTTATTATAATGATACTACCGGGAAAGGATACAGATTTTTAAACTCTTTTACTGATGGTAATAGTAACGTGCTTCTCTAATTCAGATTTAAGAGTATCAGCTTGTGAGCTTTTAATGCCAAAAAGGTTGATCTTGTCCACTTCATCATCATTATAAGAGATAAGAAGATTGCCTTTTTTAATATTCCCCACTTTTTTAACATCTGTAAAAAACAACATTTTATTACTGAAAAGGGTTCGTTTTATCTCGAGTTTGTTGTCAAAAACCATGGCATATGGTGTTAAAAGCAGCCAAATTGTTTGAAAAGAAAGGAATGTAGCGGGGATCATGAGTACAAATCCCCATGGATTAAGATCTAAAATAAAAGTATATGATAAATAATCGAGCAGGGCGCTTATAGCTACGGAACTTAGTAATACCAACGGATTTCGGTCTATGTTAACTAGTGCGATCTTTTCTTCTTCTTTGTTTCTCACAGTGCAAAGTTAAAAATTAAAAGATCTTTAACATCTATTAATTTCAAATAATATTATAATTGCATATACATATACTGGTCTAAAATATAGCCGGTATATTGTTTTTTTAAAATATTAATTTTAAATTGTAACGTTTTTAAGTATTTACCGTTTAATAATTATAAATAAGCTTTTAATCAGTACAAACATGGTTTCACTAAAAAAATATTGTGTTTCGGCAACTCTTTTGCTAAGCATTTCTGTTAAGGCACAAACCTATGGGATAGATGATCCTATTGCAGCAATGCTGGATAGTTTATCCACACAAAAAATGTTTGAAACAGCTTTTTCAAGACCTGTTTTCCCTAAAAATAATAAATATAAGTTTTCAGCGGATAGCATTCCAAAATACGATGAGTATACGTATCAATCGCGTTTAGCAAAACTGGATGCTAACTCTCCATTCGATCTTGTATATAACGAGCATGTAAAAGGCTTTATTAACATGTATGCTTTTCGCAAGCGCGAAAGTGTTAGCCGCATGATGGGTGTAGCGCAATTGTATTACCCGATGTTTGAAGAAGTATTTGATCGTTATAACATTCCTTTAGAATTAAAACACCTTGCAGTTATTGAAAGCGCACTTATACCTTATGCTAAATCAAGGGCCGGTGCTACGGGTTTATGGCAATTCATGTATCCAACAGGAAAGATGTACGGCCTAAACGTTACATCTTATATAGATCAGCGTTGCGACCCATACAAAGCAACTGTTGCTGCTGCAGAATATTTAAAATCCCTTTACGGAATGTTTGGCGATTGGCAAATGGTGCTTGCTGCTTACAATGCAGGTCCGGGAACTATTAGCAAAGCTATTCGCAGAAGCGGTGGTAAAAAAACATATTGGGAGATCCGTCCGTATTTACCAACTGAAACACAAGGGTATGTTCCTGCATTTATTGCAGCTAATTATGTAATGAGCTATGCAGCTGAACATAATATTTATCCGGCCGTGCCTCGTAAAACTTATTTTGAAGTAGATACTGTTGTTGTAAAAGAGCAAATGAATTTCGAACAGCTTTCACAAGCTTTAGACATTTCACAGGAAGAGATCCTATATTTTAATCCCCAGTATCGTAAAAATATTATTCCTGCGGGAGGAAATGCAATGTGCCTTCCAAAAAATAAAATTGGTATTTTTTTAACGAACGAACAGGATATCTACGCCGCTATTCACGCACAACAAAAAGAAGGTGTTATAGTTGAATCTTTAGCTGAGGTTAAAAAAGTACATACAGTAAGATCAGGAGAAAAACTAAGCACCATCGCCAGGAAATACGGTGTAACGGTTGCAGATCTTAAAAACTGGAATTACGTTGGTAAAAAAGGTGTTAAGCCGGGTAAAAAAATAATTGTGTATGTGCGCGAACAACCTAAATCAAAAGAATTAGAAGTTAAAACAGATTCTAATCAAAACATTGCTGCCAATAAGGAAAAAGACACCAAGCAATTGGCTGAAAATAAAGCAACAGCTAAAGGGGAAGTTACCTGGCATAAAGTAAAAAAAGGTGAATCTTTATTTAGTATTGCTAAAAAGCATGGAGTAGAAGTAGATGACATTAAAAAACTAAACAAACTAAAATCAAATAACCTAACCTTTGGTCAGTTATTAAAGATAAAATAAATCGTAAGATCTTATTTACCTAGAATGCCTGCTTTTTGCGGGCATTTTTTGTTGTAATTATTATGCCACTAATTTCACTAATAAACACTAATTATAAATTTTTTAAAAGGTATTTTTAGTGGAATTTATTTCTTCTTAGATATTTTCTAAGAAGAAACATTAATTAGCACAAAACTAATTCACTATTTATAATTGTTTTGTGAAAATTAGTGTAATTCGTGGCAAACAGGTGGTTTGCATAAAATTTGATTTCTTTTTGCGGTAAATGCAAAAAAAAATATTTTATTTACATATTATACTACAATCTTAAAAAGCGTGAACAATACATTTGATGAAAATAATTTACATATGAAAATTAAATTACTTGTATTAAGCTTTATTTTTTTATCCGTTATTTCTTTTGCGCAACTCACACAAACCGTTAAAGGTAAAGTAGTGGATAAGGTAACAGGTATTGGTTTGCCAGGTGCTATTGTTCAGTTAAAGTCATCCACTCTAAACTTAGTTGTTACAGCAAATAATGATGGCTTTTATAAATTAACAGGTGTGCCTGTTGGCCGCCAATCTTTTTTATTTTTATATACCGGTTATAGATCGGTACCGGTTAACGATATAATAGTTACATCAGGAAAAGAAATGGTTTTAAATATTGATCTGGAAGAAAGTACTATTGACATTGCTGAAATAGAAGTAAAAGCAAGCAATGATACAGATGTAGTAAGTAATATGCAATCGGTAAACATGAAATCGTTTAGCATTGAAGAAACCGAACGTTATGCAGGTTCAAGACAGGATCCTGCACGTATGGCACAAAATTTTGCAGGCGTGCAAGGTACTAACGATTCAAGAAATGATATTGTAATAAGAGGTAATAGTCCTTCGGGTTTATTGTGGCGTTTAGAAGATATTGACATTCATAATCCAAACCACTTTGCTGTTGGTGGTTCTGCAGGCGGACCAACAGCTATTATCAACAATAAATATTTATCTAATAGCGAATTTTACACTGGTGCTTTTCCCGCAAATTATGGTAATGCTTTAGGTGGTGTATTTGATCTGAAGATGCGCAATGGTAATAACGAAAAACATGAACGTACTTTTCAATTTGGTGTTTTAGGAACTGAGCTTTCTTTAGAAGGCCCTTTAAGCAAAAGATCAGGCGCCAGTTATTTACTAACATATCGCTATTCTACTTTAGCATTGTTCAGTACCATTAATTTTCATTTAGGAACAAGCGCCGTTCCGGACTACCAGGATATGGGCATAAAATTAAATTTTCCTACAAAAAAAGCAGGTGTATTTAGTTTTAGCAGCATTGGCGGTTTAAGTAATATTAAAATTATTTTAAGTAAAACACACGAAAGGCCCAAAGAATTGTATGGTGATCTGAATCGCGATCAGTATTTTGCGTCCAACATGGGTGCAGGAATTTTAAGTCATGTATATGCGCTTAATAACCGCACTGTAATGAAAACAAGCCTTGCCACGTCAATGCAAACTATTAAAGGCGATCAATTCTTAATTTTAAGGAACGATAATTTTGTACCGAATGATACGTTACCACAAATTTTAGGTTATGATTTTTCTGAAGTAAAATCAACATTGGCCTGGCATGTAAAAAGTAAAATAAATCCTAAGAACAGTATTAAAGCAGGTTTTTTTGTAAATCGTTTTGATGTAAGTTATTACGATAAGGTAAAAGTAAATTCATTATACGATACTATCGCGCAATCTATCGAAAACAAAGCTTATAAAACAAGAATGAACACTGAGGCCGATTTTTATTTGATACAGCCTTATGTAAGCTTTGTACATAAATTTAACGAGAAGCTGAGTTTTAATGGTGGTGTGTTCTCACAATATCTTACACTTAATAATAAATATGTTGTTGAACCCCGCGCCAGTTTGCGTTACCAGTTTAAAGCTAACCAGGTATTGAGCTTAGCGTATGGCTTGCATAGCCAAATGCAATCTACTTATTTGTATTTTACAGTACCTGATAGCGTTTTAAATCCTGGTACAGCGCCAAATACAGGCGTGTTAGTTGCAAATACAAACAGATCAATGGCTAATAAGGATCTTGATTTTACAAAAAGCCAACACGTTGTTGCAGGTTACGATTACTTTGCTACACGTTATTTAAAATTTAAGACCGAAGTCTATTATCAATATTTGTGGAATGCACCGGTGTATGTTGTTCCGTCAAGTGTTTCGGCATTGAATGCAGGTTCAACTTTTAATCGTTTTTTACCTATTTATGAAATGGAAAATAATGGTACTGGTTATAATTATGGTTTGGAATTAACGGTAGAAAAATTATTTCACAAACATTATTTTTTTATGTTTAGTGGCAGTTTATATGATAGCAAATATACAGCTAGTAATGGTAAAACAGCCAACACCAATTTTAATGGCAATTATATGCTTAATGCATTAGGTGGTTATGAATTTAGTGTTGGCAAAGGCAAAAAAGATATTTTTACATTGGGAGGAAAGATTACTTACGGTGGTGGTAAACGTTATTCGCCGGTTAACATTGCTGCAAGTAATGCGGTAATGGATGTTGTAGCGCAGGATGATAAAGTAAACACTTTGCAATTTGCTCCATACAATCGCCTGGATCTAAAAATTTCTTATAAAATAAATGGTAAAAGAGTAGGTACTGAAATTGCTTTGGACCTGGTAAATGTATTAAGCGCTAAAAATATTTTAGCATTAAGCTACGCACCCGATCCTGCTAATACAAATGCCGATCCTTTAATTAAAAACTATCAATTGGGTCTTTTACCATTGTTTTATGTGAAGTTTGATTTTTAGCCGGTTTCGCAACGGTATTGCGAGGTTAGGTAAATTTTTTTTGCCACAGATTGCACGGATTAGCACAAATTTAAGCTTTAAAAATATTAGTGCAATTCGTGGCTTTTTGTTCTTCTAAAAATTGTAATTTTGTTTTTGTATGGTTAAAATTTTAATAATAGGGGCGGGTCGCTCAACAGTTTCTTTAATAGATTATTTATTAAAAAATTCAGCTGCAAATGATTGGAAAATTACAGTTGCAGATGTGGATATAAAATTGGCTGAAGAAAAAGTGGCCAATCATCCTAATGGTAAAGCCATGAGCTTTGATATAAAGAATGAAGAAAAGCGCAGGTTGGTTATTATTGAACATGATCTTATTATCTCTATGCTACCTGCATTTATGCATGGTGATGTGGCAAGAGATTGTGTAGAGTTTGGCAAGCATATAGCAACAGCAAGTTATGTGAGCGCCGATATGAAAGCTTTGGACAATGAAGCAAAAAAGAAAAATATTATTCTGTTGAATGAGTGTGGACTCGATCCGGGAATTGATCATGCCAGCGCGATGAAATTAATTGATGAGATCAAACACCAGGGTGGCGAGATACTTTCATTTAAATCGTATTGTGGGGGTTTGGTTGCGCCTGAGAGTAACGATAATCCATGGGGTTATAAATTCAGTTGGAATCCGCGTAATGTTATTTTAGCCGGACAAGGAACTGCACAATATTTAAATGATGGCGAATTAAAATTTATTCCATATAACCGTTTGTATACGCAAAACGATTTTATTGAAATGGATGGTTATGGAAAATTTGATGCATATGCCAATCGCGATAGTATCAGTTATATAGATTCTTACGGTTTACAAAGTATTAAAACCATGGTGCGCGGTACATTACGCCAATATGGCTATTGCAAGGCGTGGAATGTTTTTGTGAAACTGGGTTTAACAGACGATACATCCATGATCACAAACACAGATAAACTAACCTATACTTCTTTATTAGCTTCTTTTTTACCTCCGGCAAAAGGTAATTTAAAAGAGAGATTAAAAACACTTATGGGCACAGGTTGGGACAGTGAAATAGAAAAGCAAATGGATTATCTTGAATTGTTTTCTGATAAAAAGATCACCATATCGCAAGGTACTCCCGCGCATTTGTTACA
>JACDED010000176.1:5674-7370 GCA_013816615.1 Bacteroidota bacterium | reverse complement strand
TAAGTTGTCGTTCTAAATTTTTTTCTAATACCGTTCGGGTTAATTTTGATTTTCTTGCCATAATTGATACAAATATAACAAATATTTGTATATTATAGAACACTAATTAGTATGAGATTGCTTCAGCGAAAAGCTTCGCAATGACGTATAACAAAAAAGGCTACCAAAACTGGTAGCCTTTTTTTGTTATTTCACCTTTAAAAAACTATTGAATCACTATTCTGTAATTAGCAGAGTTATTATTGCTAATTACTTTCACAAAATAAATTCCTTTAGCGTATTCTCTAAGATCTATCACTTCAGAATTATTTTTTGTTTTAATATCTGTAATCATTTGCCCAACAGAATTCACGATCACAATTTCTTTTTCACCTTCAAAACTAAAATCAGTAGTAATCAAACCATGTGATGGATTAGGATATACATTAATTAAATTGCTGAATGATGAATTAGCTTCAACACCAACACATGTTGTAACCGATTGTGTAAACGCAACTGCTTTTATACAACCATTAGCACCTGTACCTGTAACAGTATAAGCCGTATTTACAATAGGAGAAACTGTAATAATTGTATTTGTTGAAGTTGTGCTCCATGAATAAGTGTTAGCTCCACTTGCAGTTAATGTTGCAGTTTGTCCGTTACATAAAATACTGTTAGAAGTTGCAACGTTTACATTTGGCAGGGCATTAGCAGTAATTAATATGCTTGCAGTTGAAGAGCAACCTGGAGCTGTTTCACCAATAACACTATATGTAGTGGTAGCAGTAATGGTAGGCGAAATTAAAGCGCCATTTGCACCTGTACTCCAGGTATAAGTATTAGCACCAGTTGAACCAATGTTAATAGTACTTCCAACACAAACTGATGTTTGACTTGCACCTAATGTAATTGTTGGAGATGAAGAAACTGTTAGTGTAACCGGAACGATTGGACTCGCGCAGCCCTGCTTTGTATAATGAATATTACCATTCCAAACTCTCGTTGAAATAGTTACCCCAAAATAACTCCCACCTTTTCCTTCAAAAATACTTAAATCACTATTTTGAGTCATTAAATTTCCTACCGCAGTTCCATTAGAATAACCGAATGTAGCTCCACCGTTTGACGTAACATAAAGACCATAAGTTTGTCCACTTGGTATATTAATTCCAAGGTTAACGTTTAAAGGTACCGGATTTCCGTTACCAGCCCCCATTACAACGCCTGTTCCAGCTAAGGTCCAGCCTATATTTGAGCTTTCAAAACCTACGAAACTACCAACTCTATACCAAACCTCTACAGTAGAAATAGCAACACTGCTGATCATTACATCTACACTATTTATTGTGATAGCACTAAGCGCTGTTACATCAAACATATTTCCACTAGATCCGTTGCCGGCAGTATACGTTGTTGCAATACTTCCGCTAAGTGTAGAATTTGCCTGTGCGTAATAAGTTGTGGTAGTTGCAGCAGTAGCCGTAAATGAGTTACCTGTTGCAATTGGGTTAGTTGGAGTAGACGTTGCATACCAGCTGATAGGACCGAAAGAGTTAGCTGTTAATGTACCAACACCTGTACCACAAATTACTCCACCTGTTGCGGTAATAGTTGGATTAATAACTGTAATAGTAACTACTGCGCTGGCCACACAATTTGATGTTCCTGTTCCCGTAACAGAGTATACCGTTGTTGCAATAGGTGAAACAGCAAT
>JACDED010000176.1:0-5664 GCA_013816615.1 Bacteroidota bacterium | reverse complement strand
TTGTTGGACCTGTGCTCCATGTGATAGTAGTTGCATTTCCGATAGCAGTTAATGTGCTTGAACCACTTGAGCATAAAGTAAGCGGTGAAGCCTGGATAGAAAGATTAGTTGAATTAACTGTTACCGTTGTTGTTACTGCTGTTGCAGAACAATTTGATGCAGAGATAACTATAGTATATACACCTGTTGCACTTGCTGTAGCTGCTGTAATAGTAGGATTTTGAATACTTGAAGTAAAACCTGCAGGACCTGTCCACGCAAAAGTAGTACCTATATTAGTTGTACTTGTAAAAGTAAGATTTTGACCTGCACAAATGGGTGCCATAGCAGCAACTGTTGCTGTTGGTACAGGATTGATTGCTACTGTTGCCACATTTGAAACAGCAGTTAATGAAAGAGAAGTACAGGTTGTTTGTAATTGATAAAATAAAGTTCCGTTTGTTAAAGTACCTGTATTATAAGAAGTAGTATTAGAACCGGTACCAGCCGTAACGTTAGAGAACGGGCCACTTGCAGAAGTAGAAACCTGCCATTGGTAAACCGTACCAGCACCAACACTTACACCGTTAGAAGTTAAAGAAACAGCCTGAGCATTACAGATGCTATAAGAACTGTTTGCTAACGTGCCTGAGCTTGCAGCTGTACATGTAGGAGCAGTAAACTCATCGGCACCAACATCAGGCGTAGTTACGTTTCTTGTTTGATTATCAATATCAATAGTAACGCCTGCAATCGGAGTGCCTGTATTATCTAAAAATGAATTTGTTGCAGGAACTAAGTGTAGATCATTTATTCCAACAAAGTTTAGAAGAACATTTTGTGAGTTAACGTTTTGTCCGAAACCTGAAACTAACATAGCCATATTCGTTTGACTTGTAGCAGCGATGAATGATAGATAACCTTGCGTACCGCCAGTATAATAATCATTGTAATTGATATTGGTAAACGCTGCTGAAGAAGCCGCTGAATAAATAGCGTAGGTTTTAGCAGCTGTATTAGTGAATTGAGCATTAGAAAATAAAATATTATTTCTTAGATCAACATTAGATGAATTAGCGCCAAAATAAATAGCCGCAGTAACAACTGCATTATTGTAACCTGGATTAGTAGTTGATTGATTCATTGCTATGGTATTGTTTTGAATATTCAATCCACCACATGAATAAGTTCCAGCTATACGAAGACCGGCGTAACCTCCTGCTGTGAATGAGCTATAACCATCCCCCATAATATCTGATAACATATTATTTTGAATAGTGATGTTAGCTGCAGTATTGTTTACGTTAAGATCAATACCAATTCCACCCCAACCACCAGTACCATTGTGCTTGATAGATGTAATAGTATTTAAATTAATAGTGGCATTTTTTACACCTTGGTATAAGTTAATTCCATACACATAACCGGATGTACCTTGAACGTTGCTGATAGTATTATTTATAATTGAAAGTAAATTTAAGTTACTTAAATAAATACCTTGCGCGCCAATGTTAGCCGGTGAGGAAGTTACTGGCCCAATCTGGTTGTTATTGATCGTCCAATTATCTAAGCCTGCGGCAGTAGTAGCTGTACCAAGTGCGTAAATTCCATAGTTTACCTTAAGGATTGTATTTCCAAGAATAGAAATATTATCATTATCTATCCCTGCTGTAGTTATAGGATTTACCGCATCAACACCCGAGATAATACCATAGATACCGCTTGTGTTTGCACCACCTATGATAGTTGAATTTTTAATTCCTATAGTTGTGTTACCCGGCCCATTTACAGAAGTACTTGCTAACCAAACAACCGCAGAAGCGCTCGTCATTGGATTAAAAATTGAAAGTGAGCTACCACCAGTATTTAATCCATCAACTGTAATATATTTTGAGTTCAAGAATTTTAAAGTAGAAGTTGCGCTTGTTGAACCACTTATAGTTACAGCTAATGCTGAAGCAGGCACAACTAATAATGAGTTTGTGCTACTAGCATAAGGATTATTATTGAAAACAATTGGGAACGTTTCGTTTGTTGAGTAAGAAGGATCGATCAACACAAAAGTAACCGGCCCCGCTAAACAACTAATATTATAAGCATTTGCAGCCTGGGTTAAAGATGTAAATGTTCCAGTTGAACCAACAGAATAAGTTCCTGCCAAAGTACCAACCAAAGTATAATTATTTGCAGTTGTTGGGGGTGTTGTAATACTATTTACACTTGTGCCTGAAAAACCTGCACTCGGTGTTGCACCAAGGTTTGGTGTAGTAGCAATATCCTGAGCAACTGAGTAATAATAAATAACATCATTTAAATTTCCGGTGTAAGATAAACTAAACGTCCATACACCATTAATTGCAGTGCCTGAAGTTAATGTACCTTGCGAACTTGTATAAGGACCATTGTTTACATTATAATAAACTCTTGGTGATAATGCAGCAGCTGCCACACCTGACACATCTGTAATATTCATAGTAAATGTACGTGATGTTAAATTACATGGCGCACTTGTAAAACCACTTGCTAAAAATGAAGGAGGTAAAGCATCACCACTTGAAACGAAATTACCTTCCCAAGCTCCAATATCAGGAGTTGATGCATTTCTTGTTGTTCCAATATAATCTGTTGGAACACTTACAATTGCAGCACCACCAGATTCTATTTGAGTTGGCGTAACCGCATTAATATCTAAAAAACCAGGACTACTTCCAACAGTAGAAACAAATGTTGGATTTTCAGTAACTGAAACAGCATCGCGCGGCGTCACAATGGTTTTAAAAGCACCTAATGTTTGTTGAGGTGTTACTCCATCATGATAAATTAAATTATTTGGCCCAGGAGTTCCGGCATAAAATAAATTATTATTTGAAGTAGAAGAATATGTTGTTAATGTAGCAGAACTTCTTCTGTAAGCCACAGCAAATTCTGTTCCTGTAGGCGTACAATTGTTCACGAAAATATTATTGCGAACGTTAACATTTGGTGTGGTTGAAACGTTAAGCGCGTTTGAACCAAAGTTTGCGCCTATGCTTGTTCCGCTCATGTAAACTGAATTGTAAAATAAATTTGCATTTGTTCCGGCAACATATATTCCATTCAATCGGCTTGCACCAGTAGAATTAGGTGTACTGATATTTCCAACTAAGTTGTTATATATATTAGCCGCTGAAGAAGAAACATACATACCATAAAGAACACCTGTTGCGCCATTTTGAGTTATATTATATATTTTGTTCTTATGGAAATTCAATCCACCGGTTGGGCCAAGCAAATAATTAGTATAAATTGTTGCATTTGGACCGTTTGAAGTAATATTACTAATTGTATTGGTGAACACGCTTGCCGGATATGTAGGAGATCCGGTGCTACTAACGTACATCACATACATAAAACCGTTAAAAGTAATATTATCGAAAGTGTTATTATATATTGAAGATCCGGAAGAAGTAGCCCCATCACCTAAATAATTTGTAAACATCCCGTAAAATGTTCCTGTTGAATTATAATTTATGTTAGATAAAGTGTTGTTATAAATTGTTTTTTTAGGATATGGTGAAACGCCATCTGAATTATAGAAACCATAAAATGAACCAGAACTTGCAACTGTAGCCGTTATGTTAGAAAATAAGTTGTTCGTTATTGTATGCGTTCCAAGAGATGAAGCCGATGCATAATAACAATACATGCTTCCAGCTGCCGCTGTTCTTGTAATATTTGTTACACTATTGTTACTCACGCTTAATGCATTTTGCGTAGCAGATAAATTATACATACAATAATTTGTTCCGCTAAAATTTAAAGTTAAGTTATTGAATAAATTATTGTTCAAATTAAACGCATAGCTGCTTCCGGAGTTATAAATAAAATACATTGTTCCTGTGCCGGTAACATTATGAGTATAACTAACAAAATTATTGTTGGTGATATTTAATGTTGGTGTTGTTGAACTTGATGTATTGTAAATATTATACATTGTACCTGTATAAGCTACTGCACCTGTGTGCGAGAAAGTAAAATTATTATTCGTGATATTAATCAAGTTAGTTACAACACCATTATTAGCAATAAAATTAACTTGGCCTGAAGTTGCATTGGTTGTATTATTAGTGAAGGTATTATTGCTTAAAGATAAGTATGCACACGAAGCGCCGCTATTTAAGATACCATACCATGTTCCGGTAGTTGCTAAACTATTAGTGCAATTTGTGAAAAGGTTATTACTAATTGAAACTGTATTGTTGGCAGCAGTTGCTCCCGACAAGTTTTCGATCATAGATACTTGTGCTGTTGTAACATTAGCCTTAATAGTAAGTGTATTGTTGTTAATGCTTGTGTTTGCACTTGTTGCTGTATTAATATAGATACCACGAATAAGTGTTGTGCTATTTACACCCGAACCTGTATTATTATTTACTGTATTATAAGACACATTAAAATTATATTGCGCTAAAGTTCTGATACCTGCCGCTGGTGTTGTTGAAGAAGCTCCACCACCAAAATTAAAAATATTGTTTCCAGTAGCAATAGAGTTACCACCAATATCATTTCCGTTATCTGCAAAAGTAAAAGGCGTTACATCAGCAAAACCAATTAATGAAATACCAATATTACAATTCTGAACAGTGTTGCTATAAAATTTATTATTTGAGTTAGAACCAGAAGCCGCAGAAATAGCTAAAGGAGAAGTATGCGCACTTGTTAGTGCATTCACTACATCAATACCTCTTGATCCATCAACTGCCGGACTAGTACCTGACGCATAGTTATCTTTATTTAATGTGATCGCACAATTTTTAATTGTATTATTTTGACAACCATCTGTAACACTTGCTTTAAATAACCCATAACCAAATTCCATTGTTGACGGATTACTTGTATTAGGATCAGTAACATCAATCCCATCTATAGTAATGTAATCAGACCCTACTAAACGCCAAACACCATCTTGAGCGGCAGACCCCGGTGTAGCTGTACCTCCGGCATAAGCTGTAATTAATGGATTTGCGCCAATACCATTTTTTTGAAATGTTATTGGATTTACTGCCGTTCCTGTTGCTGTTAAAGTAAAACCACCGAGCGGAGCTGCCTCGGTATAACCCGCAGCAACGTTAATTGTAACTGCACCGTTAACACCTTGAGTATTCAAGTCGGTTATTGCAGCTGCAACCGATGTGTAAGAGCCCGGCACCGTAAAAACCCCGGAAATTTGTGCTTTTGAAGTTGTTATTACTGCAAGTAATAAAACAAACGTGATCAAATAAATTTTTCTCATTCTCTTTCTTATTTTTTAATTATTATTCAAAGTTCAGTAAGTTGGTCATAAAACAACTAATAGTATTCGTTAATTGAACTAGTGCAAAACCATTAGTATGTTTAAACAAACTTCCCAAACAAAGTTCTAAAATCATTCGCCTTTATTCTATCAATCTGAACTAAATATTCCGCTTCAATCATTAAATTAAAGTTATTAATAAACTGGCAATCAATTATTTATGTATCATATATTTTACTTTTTAAAATAAACTTTAACTTTGCGTTAAATTCAATAAAGTTTTGTCTCAACGTAAACATTCGGCCATCCACGTCCCCATAACCCGGGATAAAAAAATCCCCGATTTTATTCAGGGAGATTCGGTGAAAATAAAAAGGATTGATTTATTTTATGGGTAGTAGTTCCTCAACAAG
>JACDED010000175.1 GCA_013816615.1 Bacteroidota bacterium | reverse complement strand
CTTTTAAATTTTGGCCGTTAACGATCTTGCTTCTTAATTGCGTTAGAAAACCCTCGTCTTTGTAAGGATAGATCTTAAATAAATGTTCTGCAATAATAGCACCTAAAACGGCGTCGCCTAAAAACTCTAATCGTTCGTTACTTATGGGTGTGTTGTTGCGTTTGGCGGCAGCACTGCTGTGCAGAAAGGCTTGTTGGTATATAACAACATTTTTTGGTGTAAAACCGGTTGTGGTCTTTATCCAATCTTTAAAATCCTTATCGCTTTTGGTTTTTTTAAAATTAAATTGCGATAATAATTTTTTTAAAGCCAAAGTGTTATTGTTTAAATTTTTTGATCACTACAGCGGCGTTATGTCCGCCAAAACCAAACGTATTGCTGATTGCCGCATTTACAATGCGTTTTTGCATTTTATTTAACGTAAGGTTTAATTTAGGATCCACATCCGGATCTGCAGTAGTGTGATTAATTGTTGGAGGGATAATATCATTTTTAACCGCCAGTATAGTAGCAATGCCTTCTATAGCGCCCGCTGCACCTAATAAGTGGCCGGTCATACTTTTAGTAGCACTAATGTTCATTTTATAAGCGTGCTCGCCAAAAACGTTTACAATAGCTTTTAATTCGGCTGTATCACCAAGTGGTGTACTTGTACCGTGTGTATTAATGTAATCAATTGCAGAAATATCGATCTCTGCATCTTTTAAAGCGCGTTTCATTACTAAAGTAGCGCCTAAACCTTCAGGGTGCGGAGCTGTAATGTGGTGTGCATCACCACTCATTCCACCGCCAATGATCTCAGCATAAATTTTTGCACCACGAGCTAACGCGTGTTCTAATTCTTCAAGAATAATAGCGCCGCCACCTTCACCTAATACAAATCCATCACGGTCTTTATCATAAGGACGGGATGCTTTTGAAGGCTCATCGTTACGTGTGCTCATTGCCTGGCAAGCGTTAAATCCACCAATACCACTTTCGTTAATAGCGGCTTCGCTTCCACCACTAATAATGGCGTTGGCTTTTCCTAAACGAATGTAGTTAAAGGCATCAATTAATGCGTTGGTAGAGGATGCGCAGGCCGAAACTGTTGTAAAGTTTGGTCCGCGTAAGCCAAAACGTATTGAAATATGGCCGCTGCAAATATCAGCGATCATTTTTGGGATAAAGAAAGGGTTAAAACGAGGTGTACCATCGCCTTTTGCAAAAGCAAATGTTTCGGTTTGGAAAGTATCTAAACCACCAATACCACTACCCCAAATAACGCCGATTTCATTTCTATCTATTCCTTCGGCGCCTAAGCCGCTATCTTCAAAAGCCTGAACGCTGGCTGCAACACCATACCAGGTATATGCATCCACCCTACGGGCTTCTTTTTTATCAAAATAATCTTCAGGATTAAACCCTTTTACCTCACAGGCAAAGCGGGTTTTAAACTTTGATGCGTCAAAACGTGTAATAGGTGCAGCTCCGCTGACCCCATTTATCAGGTTATTCCAATAATCGTTAACATTATTGCCCAATGGTGTAACGGCGCCAAGGCCGGTAACTACTACACGTTTTAACTGCATAAAATTAAATTAGTTTTTTGCGTTTGCTTCAATGTAAGCAATTGCATCACCTACTGTACCGATTTTCTCTGCTTGTTCATCAGGAATAGCAATATTAAATTCTTTTTCAAATTCCATGATCAATTCTACAGTATCCAAAGAGTCTGCTCCTAAATCATTAGTAAAGCTAGCTGTTGGAGTTACTTCTTTCTCATCAACGCCTAATTTGTCAACGATGATCGATTTTACTTTGTTTGCAATGTCTGACATTATAATTTCTTTTTAAATTTGGCACAAAAATAATTATATCGCAGTTAAAACAAAATTTAAACTCGAAAATAAGGTCGTTTTTTTCATAACTTATGGCCTATTAACGTTAAAAATGCGTTAAGTGACTGAAAATTAGCATTAAACAAAAACATTTAATTATGATGTTTTTTTAACGATATGTCGGTTTGGATAGTGTCTTTGCTGATATCTATCATGATTATGCTTTGCGATGTGGCTGCTTTGCTTTGCATCTACTACATATTCTTCCTTTTCTTTCATAAGATAGTTGGAAATAATGTAAATAAGAAGGCCTGCCCCAATAATACCTGCTATTATCAGTATTCCTTGCATATTAAAGTTAGATAGTTCGTTGCCTGCTGTTTTCTTTACATCATCAATTACACCGGCACTAATGGTTTGAATGTTCACAAGCACCAATCCCACTAGGATCATAAATGCTTTAAGTTTAGTTGTTTTCATATGGTTCGTTTTAAGATGTTTTCTATTTATATAAACGTATTTCATCTGCCTATAGTTGGCAAAATGTGTGCCTATTTAACTGTTTTTTTGTTTTTTTAATTAAAAAGAAATTCCTATATTTGTATCCGAAAAAATAACTAAGAAAAGTGAGGGGACAGCAGTCCCCTCTTTTATTGTTAAAAATTGATAACAAAAGAACATATTTCAGAGCTAATAGCAGAGCATTTAGGCAATGGGCCTATTTTTGTTACAGGATTAAGAATTAGTTCTGATAACCAAATAACTATTTTTTTAGATGGTGATGATGGGGTAACAATTAAAGATTGCGTTGGACTTAGCAGACATATTGAAAAAAGTCTTGACGGAAAAGGGGCAGATTTTGCCCTAGATGTGAGCTCACATGGTGCAACAACGCCCCTTGTTATGCCAAGACAGTATAAAAAACATATCGGCCGCGAGCTTGAAATTAAATTAGAGGACGGAACAAAAACAGAAGGAAGCCTGGTTGAATTTAATGAAGATGAATTAGTGTTAGAGAATACAGTGAGGGAGAATAAACCAATTGGCAAAGGAAAAGTGACGGTTACAAAACAACAAAAAATAAAATACAATCAAATAAAAGAATCAAAAGTTAAACTCAAATTTTAAAAAACAAAAAACCATGGAAGCTGTTAACCTAATTGAATCGTTTTCAGAATTTAAAGACAATAAGAACATCGATCGCGCAACATTAATGACGATCATTGAAGATGTTTTTAGAAGTATGCTGATTAAGAGA
Organism: Bacteroidota bacterium; assembly: GCA_013816615.1. Taxonomy (GTDB): domain Bacteria; phylum Bacteroidota; class Bacteroidia; order B-17B0; family Aurantibacillaceae; genus Aurantibacillus. Next base: position 4,294 of record JACDED010000175.1, on the reverse strand, counting down.
TACGGAAGCGACAAAAATTTTGATATTATTGTTAACCCTGATAAAGGCGACGTGGAAATATATAAAAACCGTAAGATCGTAGACGATGAATTTGCAGAAGATTCTTTTGATTACGATGAGAACAAACACATCAGTTTTTCGGCCGCTCAAAAAATTGAGCCGGATTTTGAAATTGGTGAAGATCTTTCAGAAAAAGTAAAATTAGAAGATTTTGGTCGTCGTGCGGTATTATCAGTACGTCAAAACTTAGTTCAAAAAATCCTTGAATTAGAGAAAAGCGAAATTTACAATAAGTATAAAGAAAAAGTTGGCGATATTATTACTGCTGAAGTTTACCAGGTTTGGAAAAAGGAAATTATGTTAATGGATGATGAAGGCAATGAGCTTTTATTACCAAAAACAGAACAAATCCCTTCTGATTTTTTCAAAAAAGGAGATACTGTAAAAGCAGTAGTTTCTAAAGTTGATCTTAAAAATGGTACACCTTCAATCGTTGTTTCAAGAACATCACCTGTTTTTTTAGAGCGTTTATTTGAGAACGAAGTTCCTGAAATTTTTGATGGTTTAATTACTATTAAAAAGATCGTTCGTGAACCGGGTGAGCGTGCTAAAGTTGCAGTTGAATCCTATGATGACAGAATTGATCCGGTAGGTGCTTGTGTTGGTATGAAAGGTTCTCGTATCCATGGTATCGTTCGCGAATTAAAAAATGAGAATATTGACGTAATTAACTTTACAAACAATGCTCAATTATTAATTCAACGTACATTAAGCCCTGCAAAAATAACTTCTATTAAAATAGATGAAGAAACAAAACGTGCAGAAGTATTTTTAAAGCCTGATCAAATTAGCTTAGCTATTGGTAAAGGTGGTTTCAATATTAAATTAGCAGGAAAATTAACCGGTTACGAAATTGATGTATTCCGCGATACCGATATTGATGTTGAAACAGAAGATGTTGACTTAGAAGAATTCTCTGATGAAATTGAAGCAGATATTATTGAGCAATTAAAAGCAATTGGCTGCGATACTGCAAAATCTGTGTTAGAATTGAGCAATGAAGAGTTAACACGCCGTACAGGAATTGCAGAAGAAGCAATTCAAAGTGTGCGCGATGTATTAGCTTCTGAGTTTGAAGACTAACGGTTTCCTGCTTTACGCAGGGATATTCGAAGTACCATAAGCTTCGTAGGAATTAAAAATAAATAACGATGAAGCAGAAAGAAAAACTTTCGCTTCATGATTAAAAAAGGATAAAATAAATATGTCAGAAGGAGCTAAAACACTTCGATTAAGTAAAGTGGCCAAAGAGTTTAACCTGTCTTTAGGAAAGATAGTTGAATTTCTTGCCTCCAAAGGCCATCAGATAGAAAGTAATCCAAACGCTAAAATTGGCGATGGGGAATACGGCCTGTTGCTGAAAGAATTTTCAAGCGATAAATCCGCAAGAGAAGAAGCGGAGAACGTGGCGCAAAATATTACAAAAGTTAAGCGCGAAACGATCGTATTATCTGATGTTAAAACAAAACGCCAAAAAAATGAGGAAGAATCTGATGAGTTCATGATCAAGGATCTTACCTTAAAAAATAATGTTGTTACTGAAAAAACTGAACCAACTAAAGAGCTTCCAAAAACAATAGAAGCTGAGGTTGTAAAAAAAGACCCTGTAACTACTGATGGCCCTAAGGTTTTAGGAAAACTGGATCTGGATTCGATGAATTTAAAGACCAAGCCGGATAAAAAAACCAAAAAGGAAACAGATAAAAAAGAACCTGAAGTAAAAGACAAAAAAGATGTAAAAGAAGCGATCGAAACCCCTGTTGAAAAAATCAAAGAGGTTGTAGCGCCTGAAGTTACAAAAGAAGAGCCTAAAGAAGAATTTTTAGAAACAAAATACGAAAAGCTGGAAGGCCCTAAGATCTTAAGAAGTATTGAATTGCCGGTTGTTAAAGAAACCTCAAAAAAATCTACTATTGATCCTAATGCCGATAAGAAAAAACGTAAACGTATTCGCAAAGGCGGTCTTTCTCAAGAAGAAATTAAAAAAGTAGGTAAAGAACAATCTGCTATTGCGCGCGAAAAAGCCAAAGAAAAATATGGCGATCCGCGTGCAAAAAAACCTGTTAGTACGCCGGGCAAACCCCGTCACGAATTAACCGAAGAAGAAATCCAGGCGCAAATTAAAGAAACGCTTGCGCGCTTAAGTAACAAGGGAACAAAATCAAAAACTTCAAAATACCGTCGAGAAAAACGTGATGATATTCGCGAAAAAATGGCGGAAAAAGCTGTTATTGATGAAGCAGACAGAAAAATTTTAAAAGTTGCCGAATTCGTAAGTGCAAATCAGTTAGCGCAAATGATGAATGTGCAGGTAACACAAATTATTTCTACCTGTATGTCATTAGGTTTATTTGTATCTATCAATCAACGTTTAGATGCGGAAACAATTTCTATCGTTGCTGAAGAATTTGGTTACAAAGTAGAATTTGGAAGTGCAGAAGATATTGAAACCATTAAGGAAGATGAAAAAGATGCTCCGGAGGATCTGATCTCTCGTCCGCCGGTTGTTACCGTAATGGGTCACGTAGATCATGGTAAAACATCTTTACTTGACTTTATTCGTAAAGCAAACGTGGTGGCTGGTGAAGCTGGAGGTATCACACAACATATTGGTGCATATAACGTAACCATGTCTAACGGTAAAAGTATGACCTTCCTGGATACTCCGGGTCACGAGGCCTTTACCGCTATGCGTGCACGTGGTGCTAAATTAACGGATATTGCAATTATTGTAATTGCGGCTGATGATAGCATCATGCCTCAAACAAAAGAAGCGATCAACCACGCACAAGCTGCTGGTGTATCTATGATCTTCGCCATTAATAAAATTGATAAGCCGGGAGCTAATCCTGATAAAATTCGTGAAGCATTATCAGTAATGAATATTTTAGTTGAAGAATGGGGTGGTAAATACCAGTGCCAGGAAGTATCAGCTAAAATGGGTAAGAACATTGATCTGCTTTTAGAAAAAGTTATTCTGGAAGCTGATATGATGGACCTAAAAGCAAATCCAAATAAAAATGCTGCAGGTTCGGTAATTGAAGCCAGTATGGAAGAAGGCCGTGGTTATGTTGCTACAATCCTTGTTCAGAATGGTACTTTAAAAGTGGGTGATGTAATGTTGGCTGGTTCGTTTAGCGGACGTGTACGTGCTATGTTTAATGAGCGTGGTGTAAAAGTTACAGAGGCTGGCCCATCACATCCTGTTAAAGTTTTAGGTTTAAGTGGTGCGCCTACAGCGGGTGATAAGTTTAACGTAATGAGTGATGAGCGTGAGGCACGTGAGATCGCAAACAAACGTTTACAATTACAACGTGAGCAGGGAATTCGTACACACAAACATATTACATTAGATGAGATCGGCCGTCGTTTAGCGATAGGTGATTTTAAAGAATTAAATGTGATCGTGAAAGGTGATGTGGATGGATCTATTGAAGCTTTAGCAGATTCGTTATTAAAATTATCTACCGAAAAAGTTGCTGTAAATATTATTCATAAATCAGTTGGTGCAATTAGCGAGAGCGATGTTTTATTAGCTTCTGCTTCAAACGCTATTATCATTGGTTTCCAGGTTAGGCCTAGTACAAGTGCAAGAAAATTAGCTGAGGTTGAAGAAATTGATATTCGTTTATATTCTATTATTTACGATGCTATCAACGAAATTAAAGCGGCAATGGAAGGTATGTTAGCCCCTGAGTTTGAAGAGAAGATAGTTTGTAATATTGAGATCCGCGATGTATTTAATATTACACGTGTTGGTACAATTGCGGGCTGTTATGTATTGGATGGAAAAGTAACGCGTAATACTAAAGTACGCGTGATCCGCGAGGGCATTGTTGTTCACACAGGCTCACTGGGTTCTTTAAAACGCTTTAAAGATGATGTAAAAGAAGTAAATACAGGTTATGAGTGCGGCTTGAACATTGAAGGTTTTGACGATATAAAAGTTGGCGATATTATAGAAGGCTATGATATGATCGAGATAAAAGCAAAACTTTAAAAAATTAATTCATTTATATGTAAAAAGTCCGCAAAACCAGCGGACTTTTTTATTTTATTTCGTTAATGTCATTATTTTTTACACTCTACTGCTTTTTAACAGGGTGCCTCATACTAATTAGTGTTCTATAATATACAAATATTTGTTATATTTGTATCAATTATGGCAAGAAAATCAAAATTAACCCGAACGGTATTAGAAAAAAATTTAGAACGACAACTTAAAAAAGTAAAA
>JACDED010000052.1:18359-29644 GCA_013816615.1 Bacteroidota bacterium | reverse complement strand
TTACAAAACAACCCAAAAAAGTGGCCTAATTAAAATGAGAACGACTGGCCTATTTTGGATGAGAATGACTGGCCTAATATAAATGAGAATGGGTGGCCTATATTAGATGAGAATATCCAGTTTGTAAGAAACATTGCTTTTACTGCCATTTCTTCACCTTACAACACTAAAATATAGTTGCTCAGCCGCATATCTTTCCCATTATTGTTTCAGTTTAATATTAATTGGAATTATAAACCGCTTTATTTTACTAAAATTGAGCTAAATAATAAAGATTCCAAAAACTGAATCATTTTCTTATCATCAGCTTCTTTAGGAAAATCTGTTAGTGCCGGCAAGTTCTGTTTAAAGAACTTTTGTGAGTGTGACATTTCCAGGACTGTACTTGCCAAAGAATGTGGAAACTTGTATTTTGGATTATATTCTTTTATTATGGAAGAAAATCTTTCACACAAATCTTTATAAGGCTTAAACAAACGATCTTTATTGTCTTTGCTTACATTCCGGGTCAAATAAGCTTTAGAACCTTCCCAAATAACTAGTTTATAACCCTCGAACTCAGATATAAAATCTGTTGTTGAATTATCATTAAAGGGTTCTTCACAAATAAGTTTAATGATGGTTTTTAGTTTCTGTTCGGGTTCATTCATATTATTGATACTGAAAACAACTTTATATTCCAAAAAACTCCAGTACCACGTTATAAGATAAACCAAAAGTTTGTGTTTATTCCCAAAATAACGATAAATGCTTGCTTCAGTTGTATTTACTTGGGTGGCAAGTTTCTTGAAGGTAAAGTCCTCAAAACCAAGCTTGTTAATTAAGATTAAACCTTGTTTAACTATTTTCTTTCCTAAGACTGATTCTTCTGGATTACGAAGAAACAATTTATCATTCATTTTAATACGTACTTCTAATTGCATATTTTACTTTTTGTTATGATAGTGTAAATATACTAAATATTATTCTACTTAAATATATAATAGTAACACTATTATATACAGAATAATTACTACATTTGTTTAAAATATTAATATGAACAAGTCTGCTTTACTTTTTAAATGGTTGTTTAAAGAACGTGCAATCATCTATAAAATATACTTTTTGGCTATTTTACAAGGCTTGATGTATCTCGCCATACCACTTGGAATACAAGGGATTATTACCTACATCATGGCTGGCAGTTTTTCTGCCTCGCTAATATTACTAAGTGTAGTTACAATTATTGTAACCGCTTTTATTGGTTTTTTTCAATTGTGGCAAATGCGCATTAATGAAACGCTTCACCAAAAGATATTTGGGGATATGGTTTCCCGCGTCAATAATTTTCTGGAAAGAAATAACCCTTCTTCTGAAACGCTTTTTAGTCTAAATAAATTTTTCGAAGTAATTACACTTCAAAAAGGGATTAGTAAAATTTTATTAGATTTCTCATTCTCCATCATAAGCATTGTATTTGGTTTGTTATTACTTCCTATTTATAGCTCGTGGTTTTTAGTATTTACTATATTATTAGGAGGGGCATTTTATTTTATCATTCGCTACTATGGTAAAAAAGGAATTGAAACAAATATTGAAACGTCTAATAAAAAGTATGAACTAATTGATTATTTGCAGCAGAGCGCCATTGAAAAGCAAAAACCCAACATAACTGCGGGAACAGAGATTAATCTACAAAACTTTTTTATTAATCGTAATAAGCATTATCAAGTTCTGGAATCGCAATTTAAAGGTATCATCATTTTTAAAATTTTGTTTGTCGGCTTATTACTTTTTTTTGGAGCCTTTCTTGTACAAAAAGGAGAGTTAAATATTGGACAATTTGTAGCTTCTGAAATTATTATTTTTTTAGTAATTAATTCAGTGGAAAAATTAGTAGGTAGCTTGAATACTTGGTATGATATTGTTACAGCCTTATATAAGATTGAAGGGATATTTGGTAATCAAACAGATTTTTCAATGTTAAGCGAAAAAACAAATAGCTTGGTAAGTACAAAAAACATCTATTCTAAACCTTATTCCAAGATAGTAAAATATGCACTTTTTACTCTGTTCTTTACGGGCTTCGTCATATTACTTATGCCGTGGACGCAAGGCATTGAATCTAATGGAAAGGTTACAACATTAAATCCCGAAAACAGGCCGCAAATAATCACATCGCGTATTGCAGGAAGGGTTGAAAAATGGTATATCCACGAAGGGGACTTTGTTCGTAGTAATGATACAATAGCTTTTATTTCAGAAATTAAAGAGGAGTATGTAGACCCGCAATTAATAAGCCGATCGGAATCAATTATTAAAGCCAAGGAGACAACTATTAAATCTTATGAAGATAAAATAAATGCTGTAGATTCTCAAATTGACGCTTTAGGTAAATCCCTTCTTTTAAAAATGGAACAAGGGCGTAATAAAATTATTCAAGTCAAAATAAAAATCGCAACGGATAGCATTGAGGCAAACGCATCTACAAGTAACTTTAAAGTAGCAGAAGAACAACTAAAGCGTTATGAAGAATTAATGAGTAAGGGTGTGATTTCTAAAACTGATCTCGAAAACAGAAGAGTAAAAGTGCAGGACGCCTTAGCGAAGAAAACATCAGCTGATAATAAATACATATCAGCCAAAAACGAATTACTGAATGCTGAAATAGAACTTAACTCGATTCTACAAGATTATCAGGAGAAGCTAATGAAAACAGAATCTGATAAGTTCACAGCTCTTTCATTATTATATGAAGGGGAAGGTTCGCTAACAAAACTTCAAAATCAACTCGCAAATTATAGTATGCGCCAGGGGTTTTATTATGTTTTAGCACCCCAGGACGGATATATTGCTAAAACAAATGTGCAAGGTATTGGCGAAATTGTAAAAGAAGGAGCCGCCCTGTGTAATATAGTACCAAATCATGAGGAGCAAGCCGTAGAGTTATATATTGCACCAGTAGATTTACCGCTCATTCAAAAAGGACAAAAAGTACAATTACAGTTTGATGGTTGGCCAGCATTTGTTTTTTCTGGTTGGCCCGGAGTGAGCTATGGTACTTACACCGCCGAAATTGTGGCCTATGATAAGGTGCTTTCTGATAACGGAAAATTTAGAATATTAGCTAAAAATGTGGGGCAAAAATGGCCCGATGCCATACAAGTTGGCGGCGGAGTAAAAGGTTTTGCATTACTTAAAAACGTACCTCTCTTTTATGAATTATGGCGCACAGTTAACGGTTTCCCGCCTGAATTTTATGCAACAAATACTATTTCTAAAAAAAATGAAAATGCTAAATAAGATGAGAAGGCTTTTATTATATGTTGTAATTTTTATTGCCTCAAAAAGTTTTTCGCAGAATACGTTATTACCGGGGTACAATGAATTTATTGCGGGAATAACGCAGAATAACCCTTTAAGCAAAAGGGCTGGAAATGAAAAAAAATATGCAGAACTACAGTTAAAGGCGGCGCGTGGGAATTACGATCCTGTTTTGAGTGGAAACTACGATCAAAAACAGTTTAATGGTACAAATTACTTTACAACGCTAAACAGCGAAATCAAACAACCAATTTTTACCAGTCAATATTTAAAATTAGGATATGATTATGGCATTGGCCCCAACCTTAATCCTGAATTTAATACGCCTACTCAAGGTTTGCCTTATGTAGGTGTAGAGGTAGGAGTTTTACAAGGCCTAATTATTGATAAGCGCAGAGCGGAAGTTTTAAAATCAAAGGAATACATTAATTATTTTACAGCCGAACAACAAATTCAACTAAATAATTTATTGTTTGAATCGTCTCAACGTTATTTTGAATGGTTATTCAGCGCCAAACAAATAGCACTTAATAATTATTTTATGAATGCCGCCCGTAAGCGTTTAGAAGGGGTTGAAGCTCTTGCTAATATTGGAGAAAGAGCCACCATTGATACAGTTGAAGCTGCTATTTTTTATCAAACCCGTTTATTGGATTTACAAAACGCACAAATGGATAATTTGAAAAGTACCAACGATCTTACAACTTTTATTTGGCAGGACAATACTCCTTCTTCACTCTCCATTAATTATCAAGCAACCGATAGTCTTGAAACATATTACAACAAAGCAAAAGCTGCATTGGCACAAAACCTTAATCTTTTAAATACACAAAACCCTATATTATCAAAATACAATGCATTACAAAATGCATTAAATGTTGAAGTGAGGTTAAAAAAAGAAATGATAAAACCTGTTCTTAACGTTAAATACAACTTTCTGTCAAATAACGCATCTGCGATTAATCCTGTGTTTTCAAATAATAACTATAAGTGGGGACTTAATATGTCGTTTCCTCTATTGTTAAGAAATCCAAGAAATGAATATAAAATGGCGCAAGTCGTTTCTCAGAACAATAATTTAGAGTTACAAAATAAAACAAATGAATTAAATTTTAAGGTAAATGCCTTGCAACAAACCATTTCTATTTTAGCGCAACAACTTTTAAATGCTGAACGCTCAGTAAGCTATGGTAAGCAACTATTAGAGGCTGAAAAATTAAAATTTGATAATGGAGAAAGCTCAATTTTTATGATTAACACGCGCGAAAATAAATTATTAGAATCAGAATTAAAATTAGCCGAATACAAGCTTAAGTTTATTAAAACCGTGCTTAATATTATTTATTTGAACGGAAATCTAAATTATAAATTATGATAATAATGGGTATTATTGTCAAACTAAAGAAGTTAGAAAGATCTCCATTTTCACACAGTTAATAATAAACTTTATGAGCAAAGGTGTGTTCGTTAATGGAAGTTGCCTGCCCACCTATTGTACTTGACCCACTTGTAGAATAAGATCGAAACTTTAATGTTCCTGAACTTTTAACGCTGCCTTGCGCATCTTTACCAACAATTTTATAGCGCCCTGATTTAAGAGACAAATGAAGAGCTTGATTTAATAAGGTGTCATTGTTAGGCGCAAGTCTTGTTTTTAAATTTGGCAGTTCACCCTTGTAAGCGTCGTCAACATAAAGGTATAAAGGTCCTGAAGGATTTTCGATGTCAGTGTAAAAATAGCCATCATAAGTCTTGCCTAATTTTTTACAATTCGTCAAAACAAAAAGTGTAGAGACGAGAATAAACATTTTTGATAAGGACTTTCGCATAATCAATTCTCTTAACGTTAAAAGTACGAATTTATTGTTGCTATTGGTCGCTACTGATGCCAACGCATATTATACAACGCCTAAAGGCTTATTTATAAATCAATCATTTGCAAAAAACGGTGCAGCAAATGGATTATCGACTAGCCAAAGCCAAATTCCATCGGCACTTTTACGCATTACATTGGCAGAAGCGCCTTTCATTTCGATAACGTTCCCACTAGGATCTGTAGTAGTCATTTTCCACTTATCAAGCCAATACATCATATTATCACCAATCGGTGCTATTTTGTGTTCATACACAGTAATATCAGGTTTCATTTTGCAAAGGTTTATCACAACCTTCTCAATATTTGAAAGGCCACTAATGGCATTCCCGTCTTTATCGATATAAATCGCTTCCAAGTCGAAACAGGTCAAAGCGTTTTTTACGTCACCATATTTTACGCAGTTTAAAAAATATTCATCTGCACCATTTGGGTCTTTTCTGTCAAAATTTGTTTTCATATTTTATGTGTTAGAATGTACTATTGTGATAAGGTGGAAATTGTTATGAAATATTCATGTTATGTATTGAATTTAAAATTGTCGAAATGTTTTGTAATGTCATATTTTATCATTGAAATTTATTTCGTCATTAGTTAGTTTTACTTAAGCGGATTTGTAGCCCAAATAATGCATATGATTTCATTTTAATAAAATCAAATGCAGTTACTTTTATTCCGCACTCGCCAATAATTGCAATGCGTTTATTATCGTTTATGTAATATGTTGCCCCAAGGGGTATAGACCCACTAAAATTACTTTGCGCTTGGTTATAAATATTGGCTCCTAATCCAATGCCAGAATACATATTAAATTTTTCTTCTCTTAGAAAGTTTACAGTTGTGAAAACTTCAGTATTGAGAAAAACATTAGACTCACCGTTTGCATAATCAAACTGAAAGTCAAGTCTAGGTTCTAATGATACTTTTTTTGCTGAAAGAAACTTTAAGCCAATAGCTCCATTTAACGGATATAAATTAAGGGAAGTTTGCGCGCTTATTGAAATTACAAAAAGACAACTGATAAACATTAAAATTATTTTTTTATTTACATTCATACGTCCATTGAGTTAATTCTCTATGTTTTAAAAAAGCGAAATACTTTAATTGCTTGGCTTTTGTGCAAACTAACGAATTAAAGTCGGTTGTATTCATAACATCTGTGTATTCTGCTGAAAAAACAGGTTTATTAATAGATATATAAGGTGAGTAATTGTTTTGAGTATTTGAATTGAAAACATCTTCCGTCAGTGCCCAATCAAATTTTTTATATAAAAATGGCACTAATTCTTCAGTATTTTTTTGACCGATGGAGAGTCCTCTTTTGTGAGCTTCTTCAATTATCCAGTCGCAAAATAATTTGGTGTCGGTTAAGGTAAGGTCAAATCCATTTACTTCTCCATAGCCATCCATATTATCTGGTTCAATGCCATCAAATCCCTTTTGTTTTATCATATCAAAACGAGAGGTGATAAAGGGTTTAATTTTTTCAATTTCTCTAATGTTTAAAAAACGTTCGTCTGGCCATGCCGGATAAATATTTCCTATTATATCGTGAGATAATAAAGAAGAATCGGGTCGGTAATTTTCAAGAGTACCTACTGATATGTATCCAATAACTTTTATACCACGTGCATGAAAAGCGTTAACTAACTCTTTAGTGGCAGTAAATGCATCAATGTCAATTATTTTGCAATTGTACTTATTTACTTCATTTATACCTATACTGTCTAATCGCCATTCGAAACTGTCTCCAATTTTTGGTTTGTAATAATCCTCAACAGCTTGGACAGGTTGATCTTTCCTACAAGAGAAACCAGCGGCCAAAAGAATGAAGAGTAAACATTTTTTCATAATTATCATTTGTTTAATGATCACTGCAATAATTAGTGTTAAATATTAATTGCGATAGATGTTTTAAAAATTAATAATGCTAAGTTTTCAAAATCCAATCCATTGCTTTTTCTCTTGAGTGAAACACCTTTGCTGGTTTGGAAGGTTTATCAAAAGCAATAATAAAATTGCCTAATAAGTCTTGGGCAAGTGACCGTGTTACCATAGCCATGGCAATTATATTTTTAAAAATTTTATCGGATGCAGCAAATTGGCGAGCCTCAGCATCGCTATCGGAATATAATCCCGCAATCAGAATCACGCGAAGCTCACTTTGTTTTCGTAACTTTTCAATCGCAATTTCTATGTCAACACATTCTGTCATGGTGTAAAAACAATTGTCATTCAGGTAAATTTCCAATATTGTATTGCTATAAAGTATAAATGTGCTGTGATGAAGTTTAATTTCAGTTATAATAATGGCCATTCAAGATCGTCTTCATTAAGGCAAGATTTTGTTTGTTATTCCTATGAAGAGGCAGTAAAGATAACAGAAAATGACAATATTTATCAAAAATGAAATTTTAAAGGCTTTATATTAATTCTTGTAAGACTGCTAATTTAAATACCAAATTGCACCATTTAAAACACTCGCAAAACTTACCCATAGTAGATAGGGTATTTGCAAATAAGCGGCCGTTTTATTAATTTTTTTGAAAAGATAGATCATGGTTATTATACTTAACCAAATTAGTATAATTTCTATAAATGCTATACCTAACAAATGAAATTTAAAGAATAAAAAACTCCAGCAAAAATTTAAAAACAATTGAACTCCAAAAATTACTATTGCTCTTTTTCTTGCATAGACTTTGGGTGTTTGTATGATTAAATAAAGCGATATTCCCATTAAAATATAAAGAATAGTCCAAACGGGGCCAAACAGATAATTAGGGGGATTGAAAAAAGGCTTATGCAATTCTACAAACCATGTATTTATACTAGTTGCAGTAGCTAAACCCGAAATCCCGCCTATTGCAAGAGGAATGAGTATGCAAATAATTAATTTTAAATACTTTTTCATGCTTTTGATTTTTTAGGCAAGTTGTTTTCTGACTTCTTTACACCCTTCGCTATTTTAACAGTAGGAATGTCCTCAATCCAAGAAAACTTATCTTTTAATATAGCAGTTTTATTTTTATGTACATAGTCTATATAAGCTTGGGCTACGGGCGATAATTTTTTGCCTTGAAGCCAAATTAGTTGCCACTGAGATTTAATTGGAAATCCAGCTGTAGGGATAATTTTTAAATCTCCCGCACTAAGTGAGTTTCTTAACCCTATGAGAGGCATAATTGAATTACCTAGCCCAGCTATTACTGCTTGTTTTACAGCTTCGTTAGAAGTGAGTTCCATCTTTTTCCTTACATTAATTTTGTGTTTTCGGAAATAATTTTCCATTACAAAACGTGTTCCAGACCCTTCTTCTCTAAAAATAAGTGGCATCTCCTTTAATTCATCTTTACTTATAACGTGCTTGTGTATTTGTTCGTCTTTATTTCCAATAACAAACAATTGATTTTCCATTAAGGTTTCTTTGTTTACTTTTAATTCATCAGGCACGACAGAAACTAATGCAAAGTCAACTTCATTATTCTGTAAGCTATTTATTACTTTAGATTTATTGGTAACATCCATTACTAAATCGACACCTTTATGCTCTTTTAAAAATTCAGTTAAAAAATAAGGCATCACGTATTTTCCCGTAGATACAATAGAAATAACCAAACGCCCGGTTAAAAATCCCTTATATGCCTGCGTTTTATAATTAATAGCATAAACCTCATTAATAATTCTTTCAGCCATTGTATATATTTCCTTGCCAAAATCGGTTACATATAATTGCCTACCCACCACCTCGGTTAAAGGAATTTCAAATTGATCTTGAAAATTCTTTAATTGAATAGAGACAGCAGGCTGGCTTAAATAAAGCTCTTCAGAAGCCCGGGTAATACTTTTGGTTTGTACTACTTTGGCAAAAACTTGTAGTTGGTGTAATGTATAATTCATAAAAATTGTTTATGTATTCGATAACAAATATAAATAAAAATTTATAAACTATGATATGTAAATTTGCTGTGTTAGACTGAAAATAAAACAAATTTTAACTTTTCAAAAAAATAATTTAGTCTAAATTTGCAAGATGATTAAAAGGCTTTTTCTTATATTAATTGTAGCCATAACCTTATTTGGTATTAACGACACTAATTATTCATCTGTCCATAATAAGGATAAAACAATTACTAGTAAATCTCATTTAGTCTCTAATTTACCGTTAAATAAGATAAACAGCTTCAATTTTGTTACTGAAATTGAAGACGATTTTAATGAGGATAAATTCCAAATCTCTTTAAACTATTCATACGTTGCAAATTATTGTAAACAAAAAATTCAATATAGAGATCTTAAATTAGCCTCAATTAATTCGCGGATTTGTTGCACCAATCTTTACAGCGACGTTCCTTTCTATATGGCTTTTAGGAACTATAGAATCTAAAATCCAAGACTGGATATTGTGTTTTTAAAACACCGCACTTAAAAAAAAGCATCTACAAAATCTTATCCCTTAAATCAAAATTACTATGAGAAAAGAACTCGTTTTTATGAGCTTGTGTGCATTATTATGTTATACAAGTTGTGAGTCAAAAAAAGAAGAGAAGGAAGAAGAAACCAAATTTTTGGTAACCAGCCCTCTTAAAAAAGATACAGTTGTTACAAGGCAATATGTTTGCCAAATTCATGCAATAAGTCACATCGAAATGAGAGCTTTGGAAAAAGGTTACTTGCAAAAAATTTTCGTAGATGAAGGTCAGTCGGTAAAAGAGGGGCAAATGATGTTTCAAATTATGCCACTAATTCTGCAAGCCGAGTTTCAAAAAGCAAAAGCCGAAGCAGATTTTGTAGAGATTGAATATCAAAACACATTAGCTCTTAGCGACAAAAATGTGGTATCAAAAAATGAACTAGCTCTTGCCAAAGCTAAACTCGATAAAGCAAAAGCCGAATTAGAATTAGCTAACGTTCATTTAGGGTTTACTCAAATTAAAGCGCCCTTCAATGGTATTATGGATCATTTTCAAGTAAGGCTCGGTAGCCTTGTTAATGAAGGTGATTTACTTACCACGCTTTCAGATAACAGTAAAATGTGGGTATATTTTAATGTTCCCGAAGCCGAGTATTTAGATTATAAATCTCATATCAATAAAGACAGTTTATTAAAAGTAAAACTCTTAATGGCAAATAATCAACTATTCAAATACTTAGGTGTAGTCGAAACAATTGAGGCCGATTTTAATAATGAAACGGGTAACATAGCTTTCAGAGCAACGTTTCCAAATTCGGATGCACTATTACGACATGGCGAAACAGGTAATGTTTTGGTAACTGCACCTCTACAAAACGCACTAATTATTCCTCAAAAAGCCACTTTTGAAATTCTTGAAAAAAGATATGTCTTTGTAGTTGGTAAAGATAATATAGTGAAACAAAAAGAAATTACAATTGCGTCTGAAATGCCTGATTTATATGTAATAAAAAGCGGACTAACCGAAAATGATAAAATAATATTGGAAGGCATTCGTAAAGTAAAGGATGGCGATAAAATTGAATATGATTTCGAAGAATCCGCGAAGGTGATTTCTCACCTAAAAGTTTATGTTGAATAATACACATTTAAAAAAACAAAAAAATGTTTAATCTATTTTTAAGACGACCGGTACTTGCCTTTGTATTATCGCTAGTAATAATTTTCCTTGGCATGTTGGCAATAAAAACATTACCTACTTCTCAGTTCCCTGAAATTGCACCGCCAGTAGTAATGGTGTCTGCATCCTATCCCGGCGCTAGTGCTAAATCTTTAGCTGAATCTGTTATTATCCCATTAGAACAATCCATTAATGGTGCTTGGGGCATGCGTTATATGACCTCTGATGCCACCAGCGCCGGTGAAGCAAATATACAAGTTGTATTTAATCCCGGCACCGATATTAATCAAGCGTTGGTGCAGGTTTCAAACCGAGTGCAACAAGTAACTAATAGATTGCCAGTGCTGGTGCAGCGCGAAGGAGTTGTTATAACGCCAGTAATTCCTAGTATGTTATTGTATGTAAATTTATACAGTAAGGACAAGGATGCCAACATGAAATTCCTTTTCAATTATGCTGGTGTAAATATGATACCCGAAATCCAGCGCATCAATGGTATCGGGCAAGCTAGAATT
>JACDED010000052.1:0-18349 GCA_013816615.1 Bacteroidota bacterium | reverse complement strand
ATGCTATGAGGGTTTGGTTAAACCCTGATAGAATGCGCGCTTACAAAGTATCGCCTGATGAAGTAATGGAAGCCTTGGCAGATCAGAGTATTATTGGTAAACCCGGGCGCATAGGCAGGGGCGATAGTAAACAGGCAGAAGCATTAGAATATGTTTTGGCTTATACCGATAGGTTTAGCGAGCCTAAAGAATATGAAAATGTAATTATTAGAGCTAATTCTAATGGAGAACTTCTTCGTTTAAAAGATGTGGCTAACGTTGTGTTGGGCAGCGAATATTACGACATTTACTCTAACCTTAACGGAAACCCATCTGCGGCTATTGTATTAAAACAAACCTATGGTAGTAATGCCACTAAAGTAATTGAAGATGTAAAACTCAAATTAGAAGAGATGAAAAAATCGTTCCCTCCGGGAATGGATTATGAAATTAGTTATGACGTTTCCAACTTTTTAGATGCTTCTACAGAAAATGTAATTCACACTTTAAGAGATGCTTTTATTCTTGTAGCTCTAGTAGTATTTATTTTCCTTGGCGATTGGCGTTCTACACTTATTCCAACTCTTGCCGTGCCAATATCATTAATCGGAGCGTTTATATTCATGCAACTTTTCGGGCTTACCATCAACATGATTACATTATTCGCAATTGTGTTAGCTATTGGTATTGTTGTAGATGATGCTATCGTCGTCGTCGAGGCTGTGCATGCAGCGATGGAAGATTATAATTTATCGCCATATCGCGCTGTGCAAAAAGTATTGAAAGAGATTAGCGGTGCTGTAATAGCCATTACTTTATTGATGACGGCGGTTTTTATTCCAGTAGCATTTATGCCCGGGCCAGTAGGTACGTTTTACAGACAGTTTTCTATTACTATGGCTAGCGCTATTGTGTTATCAGGTTTTATAGCATTAACGCTTACCCCCGTTCTTTGTGCAATGATTTTAAAAAATAATCACGGCAAACCAAAAAAGGTAAATTTATTGAGTCGGTTTCTCGACAGTTTTAATAGAGGTTTTGAAAAACTAACTGATAAATATGTAAGCCTGCTTCGTTTAATAGCGCATAGGAAATTAGTAACTGTTGGACTATGGCTTGCATTTGCGGGTGGAATAATTTTGATAGCAAACAATTTACCTTCTGGTTTTATTCCAAGTGAAGATCAGGGAATGGTGTATGCCATTATTCAAACACCTCCTGGATCTACCTTAGAAAGAACAAATGATATATCTCGCCAACTACAAACTATTATTCAAAAAGTAGATGGGGTAAAATCTGTTTCTTCTATTGCAGGTTACGAAGTATTAACCGAAGGACGGGGATCGAATGCAGGCACTTGCTTGATTAACTTAAAACCTTGGTCAGAACGCAAGCACACGATGCAAGAAATTATTTATGAATTGGAAGAAAAAGCAAAAGCTATTCCCGGTGCAACAATTGAATTTTTTGATCCACCAGCTGTACCAGGCTTTGGTGCTGCTGGCGGTTTTGCATTGCAGTTGTTAGATAAAACCAATAGTGGCGATTATAATTTACTCGAAAAAGTAAAAAATGATTTTATGCATGAACTAGGTGAGCGTAAAGAATTAACGGGTTTATTTTCATTTTTTAGCGCCAGTTATCCTCAGTACGAAATTGAAATAGATAACCAATTAGCCATGCAGAAGGGTGTTACCATTGGTAATGCTATGAATACGCTTTCTATCTTTGTTGGTAGTACTTATGAACTTGGCTTTATAAAATATCAGCGTTTCTTTAAAGTTTTTGTTCAGGCTGCTCCTGAATTTAGAAAATTGCCTTCAGATATCATGAATTTGTACGTAAAAAATGATCGTGATGAAATGGTTCCTTTTTCGGCATTCATGAAGATTAAAAAGAAACAAGGGGCAAATGAAATTAATCACTATAACATGTATAATACCGCTGGTATACGAGGAGCGCCAGCAAAAGGGTTTAGTAGTGGTGAGGCTATAAAAGCTGTGCAAGAAGTAGCAAAAAAAACATTACCCAATGGCTTTGATATTGATTGGGCAGCGCTTTCATATGATGAAGTAAGGCGTGGTAATGAAGCTATTATCATTTTCATTATTGTATTAATATTTGTTTATTTTGTTTTAGCTGCTCAGTACGAGAGTTTTATTATTCCTTTAGCAGTAATACTATCATTACCTCCCGGAATTTTTGGCTCATTCTTGTTAATCAAATCTATGGGACTGGCGAATGATATATACGCACAGGTAGGTCTTGTGATGCTCATTGGTCTGCTTGGTAAAAACGCGGTGTTAATTGTAGAATTTGCAGTTCAAAAACACAAGATGGGCGCCACTATAATTGATGCGGCTATAGATGGTGCTAAAACGCGTTTTCGCCCAATCTTAATGACATCATTTGCCTTTATTGCCGGACTAATTCCATTGGTTCTTGCTCACGGCGCAGGCGCTATTGGTAATCGCACCATCGGTGGTTCGGCGCTTGGCGGCATGCTTTTCGGAACAGTGTTTGGAGTCATTATTGTACCGGGATTATACTACATATTTGGCTCAATTGCTAAAGGTAAAAAGATGATTAAAGATGAAGATGAAGGTTCGTTAACTGAAAATTTCGTTAATCAGTTAGATAATTTTCCACAAACAGAAGAAAGTGAAAATCATGAACGATAAAATAATAGTTAAGTGGTTAGGCACAACGATAGTTGTGTTTGCCCTTACAGCTTGCAGTCTTCCCTCATTTTTGGTTCATCGGGCAGAAAATAAAACCGTTCCTTTGAATTACAACAATTCGAAGGATACCGTTAATACAGCAAAAACAAAATGGAAGGATTTTTTTACTGATCAAAATTTGATTGTGCTTATTGATAATGCTCTGAAAAATAACCAAGAGTTGAACATTATTTTACAGGACATTAATATTGCTAAAAATGAAGTAAGAGGTCGCAAAGGAGCTTATTTACCCTATGTTGGAATTGGAGTTGGTTCAGGAGTGGAAAAAGTAGGTAGATATACCAGCCAGGGGGCAAGCGATGCGAATACAGAGATTATGACTGGTAAAAAATTTCCTGACCCTTTACCGAATTATCTTGTCGGAGTTAACGTTTCATGGGAAGTGGATATTTGGAAAAAGTTACGCAACTCCAAAAATGCAGCTGTATCAAGATATCTTGCTAGTGTGGAGGGCAAAAATTTTATGGTTACACATTTGATTGCAGAGATTGCTAATTCCTATTATGAATTAATGGCTTTAGATAATCAACTCGATATACTACAAAAGAATATTGAACTTTACCAAAACTCACTTGAAATTGTGAAACTGGAAAAACAATCTGCTAAGGTTACTGAACTAGCGGTTCGAAGGTTTGAAGCCGAAGTACTTAAAAACCAAAGCAGGCAATTTTATATTATTCAACAAATCACTGAAACAGAAAATCGAATTAATTTTTTAGTTGGAAGATTTCCTCAACCTGTTTTAAGAAATTCTCAGGCTTTTATTGATTTAGTATCTGATACTATTCGTGCGGGAATTCCATCCCAACTTTTAGACAATCGCCCTGACATTAAACAAGCAGAAAAAGAATTAGTGGCAACTAAGTTAGATGTAAAAGCAGCCAAAGCTAATTTTTATCCTACGTTCATGATAACGGCTGGTTTAGGTTACGGCGCTTTTAATCCTCAGTATTTAATACAAACACCTCAATCGCTACTTTATTCTATTGCTGGAAGTTTGGTAGCTCCATTGATTAATAGGAGCGCAATAAAAGCAAATTATTATTCTGCTAATTCGAGACAAATACAGGCTATTTATAATTACGAGCGAACCATTTTAACAGCCCATATAGAAGTTGTTAATCAGCTGTCAAATATGAGTAACCTTAAAAAAAGTTATGATTTAAAAGTAAAACAGGTGCAAGCGCTTACCGAGTCGATTGATATTTCAACTGTGCTTTTCAAATCGGCTAGAGCAGATTATATGGAGGTATTATTAACCCAACGCGATGCGTTGGAATCAAAATTTGAATTAGTTGAAACCAAAAAACAGCAAATGAATGCAAGAGTTAATATCTACAAGGCACTTGGTGGCGGCTGGAATTAAAATAAATCTATTACTTGTAAGTCATCAATAAAATTGCATCAAAAAAAATAAAAGCCATTTTACAATTGTAAAATGGCTTTTTAACTGCGTTTTGTATTCTGTATTAAACGGTTCTTTATAATCTATTATAGGCCGTTTACACCCACTTCATTTTATTTACTTCCTGATTATAAATTACAGATTTATTTGCTTGTATTAATTTTATTGCCATTTTTTATGTTATTATACATAAAATATATTTATATATAATATAAATTATATAAATAAAAATTTATGAATTAACCTCCTTAGTTTTGTACTGTAAAACATAAACACATGGAAAATAAAAAAATCTTAACAACACTTTTAGTGTCTACAGCCTTAAGCGGATTTCTCTATTTGAAATTAACGCACGCTTTCGTAAACAAACTTTTTGAGTATGGAAATGATATATTAATAGTCATTCTTCTACTTGCTTTTGCCGAAGAAATCTTACTACTTATTTTCTTAACCCCATTTGCATTATATCAAAAGTTAAGTGCGCTGGGAAATAGCCATATCAATGAAAGTCAACAAGAAATAATTCAAAATACTAACCCTCAAAAAATTTAAACATGGAAACAGTAAACAACTTAAAATCACTCTTTGTAGCTATTCTTTTAGTAGTAGCCGGATTAATATCTCCTTCTAATGGCGTAGATGATAGAACGTACAAAACACCATTAGAAAGTCTAACGATTATGTTTGTCGCAATTGCTGCTGGAGCAACAGCTTATTTAGTATGGACTTCCATAGAAAAATATAAAGAAGCTTCTAAAACGAATCATAATATAGAAAGTCAAAACTCTTTAAATTCTAATATTTAATAAAACAAAAGTATATGACAAAAATTACAGTAGCAAAAGGTGATGGAATTGGCCCTGAAATTATGGATGCCACATTAAAAGTAATTTTAGCCGCTGGTGCTAAGATAGAAATTGATGAAATTGAAGTGGGTGAAAAAGTTTACTTGGCGGGGAATACAGCAGGTATTGCCAAAGAATCTTGGGACATTATTCGAAAAAACAAAGTGTTTTTAAAAGCACCGATTACCACACCGCAAGGCGGAGGTTACAAAAGTTTAAACGTTACCACACGTAAATTTTTAGGGCTTTATTCTAACGTTCGACCTTGCACCAGTTTTCACCCTTTTGTTAAAACAAAACATCCTGTAATGGATCTTGTTATCGTGAGAGAAAACGAAGAAGATTTATATGCAGGAATTGAGCACCAACAAACCGATGAAGTTATTCAATGCCTAAAAGTAATTAGCCGCCCCGGCTGCGAAAAAATTGTTCGCTACGCATTTGAATATGCAAAACAATATGACCGTAAAAAAGTAACCTGCTTTACTAAAGATAATATCATGAAGCAAACTGATGGTTTATTCCATCAAGTGTTTGACGAAATCGCGAAAGAATATCCCGAAATTGAAAACGAACATTGGATTATTGATATTGGTGCAGCAAAAATGGCCGATACGCCGGAAATATTTGATGTAATTGTAACCCTAAATTTATATGGCGATGTTTTATCAGATGTAGCCGCGCAAATTGCAGGTTCTGTGGGATTAGCAGGTTCTTCTAACATTGGTGAAGAGTGTTCGATGTTTGAAGCAATTCATGGGTCTGCACCTCGAAGAGCAGGTCAAAACATGGCAAATCCATCGGGCTTATTGCAGGGTGCGGTACTCATGTTAAACCACATTGGGCAAACCGAAGTTGCAGAAAAAGTACAAAACGCTTGGTTAAAAACGATTGAAGACGGCATTCACACTTACGATATTTTTAAAGAAGGTACTAGTAAACAAAAGGTAGGAACAAAGGAATTTGCAGATGCAGTAATTGCTAATCTCGACAAAAAACCTTCTATTTTAAAACCTGTTAATTATGCAAAAGGTTCGGCATTAGTATTGCCTAAATACAAAAGAAAGCCAAACGCTAAAAAAGATCTCTTAGGAGTTGATTTGTTTGTCCATTGGTCTGAAAGTAACCCGGACGAGTTAGCTGAAAAAATGAAAAAATTAGAGCTAAGCGGCGTTAAACTTTCTATGATAACAAACAGAGGTATTAAAGTTTGGCCTGAAGGATTTAGCGAAACTTTCTGTACCGACCATTGGCGTTGTCGTTTCAAATCGTCTGAAGAAAAACTTCTTACTAAATCTGAAATTATTGAATTATTAACCAAGGCGGTTAATTTAAATATGGATGTTATTAAAACGGAAAACTTGTATGCCTTTGATGGTAAACCGGCTTTTTCTTTAGGTCAAGGACAATAATATAAATTAATTAAAAATAAACAATTATGAAAATTCAATTATTAAAAGGGCAATTTACAAGTAAAGATGCACTCGATATCATTACGAAAATGATACACATAAAAATAAAATACCATGAGGAAAAAATAAAAGACGAAGATGAAGAAGAAACTATTAAAATGCGCGAAAATAGAATCATAAAACTTCAAAAAGAGTTATATGAATTACGAAAATTTATTGAGTCAAATGGTGATACAGTGTCTCTTGAAAGTGAAATAAATTTAATCAGTTAAAATGGAAATAATGCACAGTTTTAAATTGATAGATGGGCAATTTACTTCATCAGAAGCAAGAAGCGTATTATTTGCATTGGTAAACAGCAAAATTAATTTTCATTCAATGGAGTCGTTTGGCATAAGAGAAAGAACAAGTGGCGATACTTCTTTTCATGAAAAACGCATAAAAGAACTCGCACAAACTAATATTGATATGAAAAATATTTTAGATTATGCTGAAGAAAATAAGCTTCAATTGCGCATTGATGGGCCTATTGAAATTAAATTGGTAAATGAATCAAAAGGTAATTAAATCTCTATTTGCGGGTCGCAAATTAGCCATTGCTACAAAGCATCATAAAGAAAAGGTAATCGCCCCTTTATTTGAAAAATCATTTGCTTTAGATTGTTTCGTGCCCAAAGATTTTGATACCGATCTATTAGGGACGTTTACGGGAGAAATTGAACGCAAGGATGATCCCATAATAACATTGAGAAATAAATGTCTGCAAGCAATGGAACTGAGTAATTGTGATTTAGGTATTGCAAGTGAAGGTTCATTTGGTTCGCATCCCAATATTCCTTATGTGCATGCTGACGATGAGTTTTTGATTTTTATTGATAAAAAAAATGACCTTGAAATAATTGAACGAGAGTTAAGCATCAAAACAAACTTTAATGGCACTGAAGTAAAAACAGAAAAAGAATTAGTAGAATTTGCAAATCACGTTAAATTCCCCTCACATGCATTAATAATGCAAAGAGAAACTGACAACACTTCCGAAATTATTAAGGGAATTACTAATTGGAATTTACTTAAGGAGTCATTTCAAACGTTTAAAAAGCTATACGGGACAGCTTACGTAATGACAGATATGAGAGCGCTTTATAATCCTACAAGAATGGAGGTTATAAAAATTGCAGCCGAAAAATTGGTAAAAAAAATAAAATCATCTTGTCCAAATTGTCAAACACCAGGCTTTGGAATAACAAACGCTAAACGTGGCCTGCCTTGTGAGCAATGCGGACTTCCTACCAGATCAACCCTGAGCTATGTATATGTATGCGAAAAATGCAGTTTTAGTAAGGAGGATAAATTTCCAAATCAAAAACAATTTGAAGAGCCCACGTTTTGTGACTTTTGCAATCCATAAAACTAATTAGGTATGACTAAAACACTTATAAAAAATGTAACTCTTGTAAATGAAGGGGAAATTAAGATAGTTGACGTTTTAATATCAGGAGAAAGAATAGAACGGATTGAGAAATGTATTACTGATAAAAAAGAAAATATAAAGATAATTGACGCAGAAGGACTACATCTTATTCCCGGAATGATAGATGACCAAGTACATTTTAGAGAGCCAGGTTTAACTCACAAGGGAACAATCTATTCTGAATCAAGAGCAGCAGTGGCTGGTGGAATTACTTCTTTTATGGATATGCCAAATACACATCCAAATTCGACATCATTAGAAATACTCGAAGAAAAATATCGATTAGCGTCGAAATCGTCAATGGCTAATTATTCATTTTTTATGGGCATAAATAAAAACAATTTGGAAGAAGCCTTAAGAATCAATAATGAAGCAATATGTGGTTTAAGTGATGATGGATTGTATTTTGAGAATCAGGACGGAATTATGGCTAACTATCCTGACTACCTAGAAACACTTTTTTCAAGAACTAATTCTTTAACCGCTCTGCATTGTGAGGATGATACTATTATAGAAAAGAATTTGACCCCTTATAAAAATCAATATGGTAAAAATATACCAGTAGAATTTCATGCGTTAATAAGGGATGAAGAGGCATGTTATTTAGCTACCGAGCGAGTAGTTAAAATTGCTAAAAAACACAATGCTCGACTACATGTATTACATGTGTCTACCGCAAAAGAGACTACCCTATTCGATAGTACATTTCCACTTAATAAAAAAAGAATTACGGCAGAAGCTTGTATTCATCATTTATGGTTTACAGATAAAGATTATAAAACACTTGGTAATTATATAAAATGGAACCCTTCTATAAAATCAGAATCAAATAAAGTTGGTTTAATGCAGGCTTTAAAAGATAATAAGCTTGATATTATTGCTACCGATCACGCACCGCATACAATCGAAGAAAAAAGTGGAAATTACTTTGACAGCAAATCGGGTGGCCCACTTGTTCAGCACGCCTTAGTAGTCTTATTTGAATTGTATCATCAAAATAGAATTTCGCTACAAGAAATTGTTCAAAAAACCAGTCATAATGTGGCTGAGATTTATTGTATAAAAGACAGAGGATACTTACGCGAGGGTTACTATGCCGACTTGGTTCTTGTTGATTTAAATAAAAGTTGGACTGCGAGCCAGCAAACAATTTTATATAAATGTGGCTGGTCTCCATTTATAGATTACCAATTTAAAAGTAAAATCATAGGAACATTTGTTAATGGTGCTCATGTTTATAATAACGGTGTTTTTAAAGATGTTATTTTTGGCAAACGATTAATGTTTAATAAAGAACGATAATAAAAATGAATTATTTTATTTCAGGTATAGGGACTAACGTTGGGAAAACTATTGTATCAGCTATTTTAACGGAGGCACTCCATGCTGATTATTGGAAGCCCATCCAAAGCGGAACGATTGATGGAAGGGACTCTGAAACAGTAAAGTCATTAATCAGTAATGTTATAAGTAATATTTATCCTGAAATTTATTTATTAAAAGAGCCTCTATCACCTCACTTTGCTGCTAAAATTGAAGGCATAGAAATTGAGTTAGAAAAGATACAATTACCGAAAAAAAATAATCCTTCCATAAATACAACCTCTGTTGAAGTTAAAAATCGCATTATTATTGAGGGAGCCGGAGGGCTTCTGGTTCCGATAAGTAAATGTAAATATGTTATTGATATCGCAGAAAAATCAGACTGTGAGGTTATACTAGTTATATCAAATTATTTGGGCTGTATAAATCATTCGCTTTTATCTATTAACTATTTATTAGAAAATCACTTCAAAATAAAGGCGTTAGTTTTTAATGGTGAGTTTGCTCCAGAAGTTAAACAGGTGATAATTGAATATTCTCCACATATAGCTACTATTGAAATCCCAACTTTAAAAGAAGTTTCCAGAGAGTATGTTTTAGAGGTGGCAAGAACAATAAAAGACAAATACTTTAAATTAGAACAATATAACTAAACAAAAAAATTATGAATTTAGATTTACTTATTTCAAACATTACAAATCCTGCATTCCTGTTTTTTATTCTAGGTGTTATAGCAGTAAAGCTCAAAAGTGATTTAGAAATACCACCAAACTCTTCAAAGTTTATTTCGTTGTATTTGTTATTCTCTATTGGATTTAAAGGCGGTCAGGAACTTTCTCACGAAACATTCAGCTCTGAAATTTTATGGTCTATGCTTTTTGGAATTGGCATTTCACTACTTATACCTTTGTACACATTTTTTATTTTAAAACGGAGAATGAATATTTATGATGCCGGTGCTATTGCTGCCGCTTATGGTTCTGTTAGTGCAGTTACATTTGTTACAGCGGTATCCTATTTAGATATTCAAAAACTACAACTTCACGGCCACATGGTGGCTATTATGGCCTTAATGGAGTCTCCTGCAATTATTGCAGGTTTAATACTAATGTCGATATATAATAAAGAAGAAAGTAGTAGTACAAATAAATTATCAGTTATAAAGCATTCTTTTACTAACGGCAGTGTTTTATTAATATTAGGTAGTTTGGTTATCGGTTTATTAGCTAATGCAAAACAGGCTGAAGGGATTAAACCATTTACAAATGATATTTTCAAAGGATTCTTGGCAATCTTTTTATTGGATATGGGTATTACCAGTGGTCGTAAATTAAGCTCTTTTGTAAATAACGGCTGGTTTCCTGTTATATTTGCTATAATTATACCTCTTATTAATGGTTGTGCAGTTGCCATATTAAGTTCTTTAGTTACTCATGATATAGCAAATCGATTTATGTTTGCTGTATTAGCAGCAAGTGCTTCTTATATTGCTGTTCCAGCTGCTATGAAAATTGCCATTCCAAAGGCAAATCCGGGACTTTATTTACCAATGGCATTAGCGGTAACCTTTCCGTTAAATATAACTCTTGGTATGCCTTTGTATTTATACGTTTGCCAAATATAAAAATATGACCCTAAGCTTGGAGCTAAATTTAGGCTATATTTTAACGTCATTGGCGATAGAAAGTCCATTATAACAAGGCTTTTACTTTTCCAATAGGATGGATTTTAAAAGATATATTTTTAACATATCCTCGTACAATTTACTTCGACATTTAGTACCTTTGCCTGACTTCTAAGATATACTTCTACCGCAGCAAATTTTCCACACATCCTTCATTTTGTATATTAATTTCAGCTATTTATCCTTTTAAATCACTTAATTCTCTGACATATAATTCTCTTCAGTTTTTATGGTAAAATTTAAAAAATTAACTGAAATGAAAATTTTAAAATATACACTGGCAATTATTTTTCCGGCTTTTATAATAAGCTGTAATACTGACAGAACAGAAACACCTTCTATTAACGGAAACGAAGCTACAGATCTGCGTAAAACAGATAGCCTTGATCGTGAATTCACAGAAGATGTGGATCAAATGCGTTTTCGAATAAAACAGCGTATAAATGAAATTGAAGCAGATATTGAACAGGCAAGACGTGAGCGTGAGGCCGAAAAGAATAAAAAGAAATGGAATGATTATGATGAAAGAATTGCCGATAGGGAAGAACGCCGTAATAATTTTCAGAAAAAATTAGATGATCTTGAAACGCAAACCAAAGATGGTTGGCAAAATTTTAAAACTGATGTAGAAGAATTCTTTGAGCGCGATTATAAGGACACTGTTAGAAATAAACAATTGTAAATCAATTTATGCCACTTTAGCAAAGGTCAAAATAAATTTAGTACCCTGTTTAATATCATTTTCAATACTTATTTTGCATTTAATTGCTTTTGCAAGATCGCGTATGAGGTGAAGTCCAAGACCTGTTTTAATTCCTACAACTTCATTTTCGTCGTATAAAGCTTTAAAATTTTCTATGCTGCCTCCGGGACCATTATCTGTTACAGATAAATAGTTTACTTTATTTTCCTGCCATGCTTTCCATATGATCCTTGCGTTTTCTGTTTTTTCAAGCGCTTTAATAGCATTTGATGTTAAATTCCTCATAATGGTTTTTAAATAATCAGGATCCGTATCTATTTCTAAATTTTGTGGATTTTCAAAGAGTAATTTAATTTTTTCTGTACTTGAAAAATGATTGTTTATTTCTTCAAATAATAAGTTTACCTGTGTTTTTTTTGGTTGCGGACTAAAGTTTTCCATCTGGCCTTTGCTCCACAAAAGAATATCTTCCATCGAATTTAAAAGATGTTCTGCACCCGAAATGGTTTGGTTATATAAGCGGGCTTTACTTTCAATATCTAATAATTCGGGGCTTTCTTTTTGAAGATGGAGAAAGTGAATGATATTGGCTACAGGCCCCCGTAGATCATGGTTAAGGATGCTGAAAAACCGCATTTTTATTTTATTAGCCTGTTCCAGCTGATCGTTTAAAAGCTTTAATTTTTCGTTATTTTTTTTGCGGTTCCTGCTTTGATAAAAAAGTAAAATTCCAATAAAGGCGAATAAGATCAGGCCAAGAATAAAAAGCCACTTTTGTTTTTCTTTAGCTTCCAGCTCAAGTTTATTTAATTTGATCTCACTATCCCTTAGTTCAATTGTTCTTTCGTCCTCAATATTTTGTAATGATTGTTTGTTTTTTAAATTAAAGATAGAATCGTGATATTGTGTTGATGTGGAAAAAAACTCCAGGCTGTTTTTATAGTCATTTTTAAATTTATAATATTCAGATAGGTATAGATAATTTTTCATCAGGCCTTCCATACTGTTTAATTCCTTATAAATGGTTAGCGACTTTATTAAATTGCTGTATCCAAGCTCAACTGAATTATTATCGCCGGATCTCATTCCCTTTTTAAGATAAGCATAGCCAATATTTTGTATAGTGGACGCCGTTAGCTCCTGGTCTCCAACTTCACTTATTGTTTTTAAAGCGCTGGTGGAGTTTTCGAGGCTTTTGTCATATTCTTCCAGATCCAAGTGTGAACCACCTTTCCAGCTTCTTACAAATGCCAAAAGAACATCTTCTTTAAGTGGTATCAGGATCTTTTCTGCAGCTTCATAAGATCTAATAGATTCTTTTGGTTTACTTTGTTTTTGGTAAATAGTTCCTTTGCTGGCAATATTCATAGCCATTCCAGCCTCACCACCTTTTATTTTACTAAATAAAACTATAGCTGTATCATAACTATTTAGTGCTTTTGTATAATTTTGGGTAGCATTATAAATGTTGCCTATGTTTTGATAACAACTGGCAATGTTTTTTTCGTTTTTTTTATTAGGGCATTTTTCAAAACTTCTTAAGGCATTAAAAAAGGCATTTAATGCATCGGGAAACTTGCCTAAATTTCCATATGTATTTCCCATATTTAAGAAACACAAGCCTAAAGAACAATCATCATTGAGGTCTAAATATATTTTTTTTGCCTTTTCGCAAAACTCAAGCGTTTTATAATATTCGCCTAATACAGAATAGTTTCGTGCTTTATTAAGAAAGGCATTAGCTATGCCCGTTTTATAATTAATTTTTAAAGAAAGTTGAAATGCTTTTTCCGCATATTTTAAACCCTCTTCAGGGTTTACCATATAATAGCTTTTAGAAAGCTCGTTTAATATATTACATCTTGTGATGTTTTCGCGTTGTGATTTTAATTCAGATAATAATGAATCTGTTTTTTTGTTATCCGTTTGCGAATAGAACTTAAGAACACTTATAACAAGAAAGAAAAAAACAAGACCTTTTTTCATAACAACTCTTTTAAGTTCTCCTTAAAGCTCCTGCCAATGGGAATTGTAACATCATTATTCAAAAGAATTTCCTGTGGTTTAATGGTTTTAATAAATTGTTTTTGCACAGCAAAGCTTCGGTGTGTTCTTACAAAGGATTTAAAATGATCGTCTTTTAAAAGATTGCCAATGCTTTGTAAAACGCAATGTCTTTTTTGAGAAGTAAAAATTAAGGTATAATCTTTTAAACCCTCGAGGTAAATAATATCGGTTAATTTTATTTTAGATTGCTCGTGACCTTCTTTAATTGTAATTGTATCAGAACCAAAGCTTGCTTCATATAAATTTGCTTTGTTTTTAAGCGCCATAAATTCTATTATACGATCTACAGTTTGGGAAAACCGCTCTGTTCTTATTGGTTTTACAATAAAATCAAGCGTTTCAACATTAAAGCTTTCCACTGCGTGTTCGGGATGTGCGGTAATAAAGATACAAACCGGAACATTATCCATTTTTTTTCTGAATTCAAAGCCGTTCATTTCAGGCATATCAATGTCTAAAAAAAGAACATCTATTTTCTGATCTTCTAAAGCTAAAAAAGCTTCTGTTGCATTTTCAAAAGTGCCAATAATATTAAATGCCGGGTTCTTTTTTACAAGAGAAAGAACTGTTAACCTGTCAATTTCATTATCATCTAATATTATGCAGTTTAATTTGTTCATTCGTATCGCTTTCAAAGCTACGATTTTTTATTAAAAAAGGTTGTTTGTCTATTTAAAAAGTCGTTTATCTATTACCTCATTTTTACTATTATTTATGGCTGAACTTTGTAACAGAACTTTAAAATATAATATCATGAAAAAAATAGCCTTTATCTTCTCGATCACTTTGATCTTAACAGCATCTGCCTGTAAAAAGAAATCTGAAACAACTACAACGCCAACGCCATCTTCAACAACAACAACTACAACAGGCGCACCTGTACAGGTAAGTGCTGCTACTATTACAGTAACTTCCGGTGCACAAACAACAACAATTACAGGTTCTTGTGGCTGGGCAAGTGCAGGTGGGGTACACTATATTGGCGCACATGATCAAAATAAAAATCTTAGAATATTTGATGCTACATTTAATATCGAAAATCCACCGGCTCAAACAACTACCTATACTTTAGTAGCGTATAATGTTAATGATACCGATCCAACACATGTAAGCATGAGCATTTCTGAGCAAATTGGAAATGGTTTGTTAGAGTGGGATTCTTCTAACTCTTCCGGCACAATAACTTTGGTTGTTACCGGTAATAAAGTTACGGTAGACCTTAGCGGGATCACATTGCCTGCGCAAACTAACAGTGGCTTTTTTACCAATTTAAACACGGGTGATTATGCAAATGCAGGGGTTTTAAGTGGAAGCCTGACCTTTTATAAATAAAAAGTTTTCAATACAAATAATTGCTTGCCTGCGAATTTTGATGCTTGGAAAAATAGATTAAATAACCCTTAAATAAGTAACATGAAAAAACAATCGTCAACTATTTTTATTGCTTCCACAATAATTTTTATGTTTACAAGTCAAATAACAAAATCACAAATTTGTTTTGATCCGCCTGTAACATATACTCCGGGTGCCGGGCCTCAATCAATTGCTACAGCCGATTTTAACGGTGATGGTAAAAAAGATCTGGTTGTCTCTAATTCTAATTCAAGTAACTTGTCTGTTCTTTTAAATTCAGGTACGGGGACATTTCTATCTGCAGTTAATTACAATGCAGGTACATATCCAAACTCAATTACTACAGCCGATTTTAATAATGATACCAAGCAGGATATCGCGGTTTGTAATTATGGGTCGGCAAATGTTTCTGTATTTATGGGAACAGGTAGTGGTACTTTTGGCGCTGCGACAAATTTTACAGTGGGCTTGCAGCCAGATTTTATCAGATCGGCAGACTTTAACGGAGATGGAAAGGCGGACCTTGCAATAGCAAATAAGGGTTCGAGTAATGTGTCTATTTTATTGGGTACAGGATCGGGTTCTTTTGCCGCAGTAACTAATTTTTCATGCAACTCAAGTTCAAATCCCATTGGTTTAACTATTGCCGATTTTAATAATGATACAAAAACAGATCTTGCTGTTTTAGGGCAGAGTAATATTTATATTCTTTTAGGTACAGGCACTGGTAGTTTTAGTCCGGCTGTTTCAAGCTTTGCAGGACCGAGTGTACATAGCATTGCTTCAGGTGATTTTAATGCTGATGGAAATATAGATCTGGCGGTTTCTAATGTTAACTCAACTTCTTCACTTGTAACTTTTTTAGGAAACGGAACAGGCACTTTTGGCCCGGGTGCAGCTTTTATGGTAGCCGGAGCTTATGCTGCAATGACCTTAGATTTTAATAATGACGGTAAAATGGACATTATAACTTCATCGTGGGGTAGTACAGGAATTATTAGTTTCGCATATGGCAACGGAACAGCAACTTTATCTCCGGTTGTAAATAATACGCTAACCTTAAAGCCCCGGTTTATGTGCTATGGTGATTTTAACAGCGATGGAAAATTGGATATTGCGGCTGTGAATGAATTGAATGATAACATCAGTGTATTAATCAATAATACACCTATTGTAACCGCTGTTTCAAGCACCTCTGTGATTTGCGTAGGACAAACGGCTACATTAACTGCAGGAGGTGCTGCAACCTATACCTGGAATACAGGTTCTAATGCAATGAATATTTTTGTTATGCCAAGTACTACAACCACTTATACTTTAACCGGAGCTAATGCTACATCTTGTACTAACAAAACAACTATTACGCAAACCGTAAATTCATGTACAGGTTTAAATGAACAACAGCAAGCAATTGAATCTGTTTTAGTATACCCCAATCCTTCAAACAGCTCTGTGAATTTTGAACTACAGGCAATTTCAGAAGTACTGATGACGAATGTTTACGGGCAGCCGGTATTTGCAGAAAGATTGATGCCAGGGAAACAACAGCTAAATATTAGTGGGTTATCAATGGGAATTTATTTTTTAAAAATAAGTGCAAAAAATAATCAGCAGCAAACCATTAAAATAATTAAAGAATAATTCCTTTTTTGAGTTTTTAAAAAGCTCCCATTTTTAAAGAATGGGAGCTTTTTATTTAAACCTTAACACCAATTACCAATACATCATCTATCTGATCCTGCTTACCACGCCAGTTTTCGAAGGATGCATTTAAAAGATTTTTTTGATCGGTAAAGTTTATGTGTGCATTTTGGAGCAACACTTCTTTAAATTGTTTATGCATGTATTTTCTTTCGGCAGGTCCGCCAAACTGATCAGGAAAGCCGTCAGAGAAAGTGTATACGGAATCGCCTGCCTCTAATTTAATTATGTTGTTTGTAAACGGTTTGTATACATGATAAAACCCACATGGCTGCTTATCGGCTTTATGAATTTCCATTTCCTGTCCATGTCCTGGTTTTTCAGCTCTTACAATATACAAAGCATTGTTGGCTGATGCGTATTGTAATTCTTTTTTGGTTTTATCCAAACTGCAAACCGTTATGTCCATACCATCTTTGCTCTCGCCAAAATTGCCATGTTGTTTTAAGGTAGTTATGATCTTATCACGTATATTATTTAATATCTCAGATGGGGTAGTAATGCCTTTTACTTCAACTATCTCATTTAAAAATGAAATACCGAGCATGGTCATAAAACCACCCGGAACCCCGTGACCGGTGCAATCGCCGGTGGCATAAAATACGATGTTGTTTTTTTCGTAGATCCAGTAAAAATCACCACTAACAATATCTTTTGGTTTAAATAATACAAAGCTATCTGTAAAATGACGGTTAAAATGGTCTTCTAAAGGAATTAAAGATTGTTGAATGCTTCGGGCATAATTTATACTATCGGTAATTTCTTTTTTCTGATTTACCACTTCCGTGTGCGCTTCTTCGATGATCTCTTTCGACCTGGCTAATTCAAGACGACTGCGGATCTCATTATACGTTAACCGGTAACGTGTACGAATAAGGAACACGCAAAAAATAGCAACTGTAAGGATCAATAAGCCGCCGTTTATTACAAATTCCTGTATGCTTAACTGGCTGTTGACCGCGTAAAAAATAACGTTACTAACAATAGTGGCAGCTAAAATAATAACCGAAAAGATAACTTCCCAAAGTACCAACATGCCAACACCAATAAATAAAACCATGTAAGCAAATGCATGCTGCTGGAAGTGAGCAATGTCCATAACGCTCCACATAAAAGCGTTTTGAATACTGATACCCAATACCAAAATAAACATAGTGGTGTAAATATTAATGCCTGTAATTTTTCGGCTTATTAAAATTAAAGTAGCGATGAGAGAAACGCTGGCGCGGAAAATAAAAAAGGCAAGCCAATATTCAGGAAGCACAAAAATATCGCTGATAAACCAAACCAGGTTTAAGGCAATACCAACCCAACAGGTAATAACATGAAATTTTTCTGTCGACCTGTAGAATTCTTGTTTTACGTTAATTTCGGGAACGGATGTTTCTTCCATAAAGTGTTCCTAAAATACGAAAGAAAAGCATTAAGAGAAGCTAAATTTAGACGAAAAACAAAATTCCATCAAAATCATAAATATTTATTGTTTTGGGCGTTGCCTTCGGCCCGCGCTTTTCATTTCAATCTTTTTGCTCGTACCTCTCATACTAATTAGTGTTCTATAATATACAAATATTTGTTATATTTGTATCAATTATGGCAAGAAAATCAAAATTAACCCGAACGGTATTAGAAAAAAATTTAGAACGACAACTTAAAAAAGTAAAA
>JACDED010000051.1:23763-29761 GCA_013816615.1 Bacteroidota bacterium | reverse complement strand
CCAAATAAGCGATTTTATTTCAGATGAAATTAAAAATATATCGAGCGAAAAGGTCATGTCTATATGCGGATTTAGGTATGTTTTTAACAATTTAATTTGGACTACTTAATAACTGAATTTGGTATAACATATGAAAGTTCTATTTTATCTGCTGAAAGCATAAAGTTTATTTAGCGGCCCAAAGATAATTGATTTTGCAGGCAAAATGGATTAATTATTCCTATAATGCATATTTATTTTAATAGTCGTTGATGTAACGTATAACGGCTATAGTAAATCCTTTTAGAAAAAATCCCCCTTACAGAATGAATGTAAGAGGGATCTTTTTTTGATCGACTTTAAAAATTAAGTATTGATAACACGTATGACTTTAAAATGCTTTTCAATGCCGGAGTTTTTATTGATCACCTGATCGTTCTCTTTGCGACCCATTAGCATAATACTTATTGGTGCAAGAATAGATATATGTCTTTTTTTAAGATCTTCTTTTTCGGGCATTACTATCCTGAACTTTACTATTTTTTTCAAAACAGCATTCCAGATCTCAACTACCGAATTTAATCGAATAGTAGTGTTGGATATTTCTTTATCCTTAACAATACGTAGTTTTTTTAAAAGCTCTTTTAAGAATGACGTTTGTGCTGCAAGACCTGTTACAATAATTGCCTGTAATAAATTGTAATCTGTTTCTGAAATAACGGGTGCCATAAGTGCGGTTGTTTTTGTGTTTAGCTAAAATAAGTTTAATTGATGAGTGTAAAAAACGAAGAAAAGTTAAATCTAGATCCAATACACATCAGCGAAAATAGACCAGGGCTTTTCGTCATTCTTACCGTTTAAACTTATATTACCTTTAACTATTTCGTTCTCAGTTTCTTTTTTTGTTATCTTTTTATCCGCTTGTGCTGCAGCCGGGCAATTACGTAAAAGGCCTGTGCAGATCTGATTATTTTGTTTTTCCATCTCTCCTGTATTTTAATTTTAACAAATCTATTTATCGAAATGTATCGATGTATTTAAAAACAAAGAAAGACAATAAATCGATATATTCATAACTATCGATGTATTATTTACTTTTTTTAACTTTCGTATTGGTTTAGAAATTTAATGTAGGCCGCGAGTACATCCTTGTTTATGTGGTACTTAAGGTTGCGGCCATCTTTTTCGGCAATTAAAAGATCGGCGTCAATTAACTGTTTAATATGGTGCGAAATAGTAGATTGTGCCAGATCGAGGTTATCAACGATAGAAGTACATTGGCAGGCATTTTTTTGCTTTTTGATCATATCCATCATCTTTAAACGACAAGGATCGCCTAATGCCTTTGAGATCTTTTCTACCTTTTTAATATCCAGCTTAATTGCCATGAGTACAAATGTATCGAATTATTTCGATGTATAAATGTTACAAAAACAAAAAATAACAGAGAAAAATTATAGAATTTCATTTTTTGGGCGCCCGGGCGGGCTCTTCACAAACCATCACACGAGCCCGCTCAAAAGCACTCTGCGCTTTTGCCGTGTTTCAATCTTTTTAGCCGAAAAGGCTAAAAAGGATTTCCACTGCAATCCCTGGCGCAGCGCTAGGGATGTGAAGGGTTTAGCTCTTTTGTCCCAAAGGGCAAAAAGCCGAGGCGACAGCCGAGCCCGAAACAGCCCGTTAAAGCGCCCAAAAAATGAAAACATAAATTGCTTTGTTATTCGGGTCTGCTTGCATGATCAATTATATTATGCGGATTGTATAAACAAGAAAAAAGCATAAGGCTTTCTTGTAAATTATTTGTAGTTTCATGGGATGCCCCTCGTGAAACATTTATCTTCTATTATTTCTATTTCTAAACCATTGGAAAAAGAAATAAACGCTATTTCAAAAAAATTAAGCTTTGTAAAAGGACAAGTAATTATTAATGTAGATGAACGCTGCGAGCAACTATTTTTTGTGGAGAGAGGTTTATTGCGCGGTTATTATTTTGATGAGGATAAGGAAATAACCAATTGGTTTTCGCAGGAAGAAGAATTTGCAACCTGCTTTTATTCTTTTATTGCCAGTAAACCATCGTTTGAAATTATCCAGGCTTTAGAAGATTGTGAATTGATACAGCTTAATTATTCCTCTTTACAAAACCTGTATACAAAGTTTCCCGAAACAGAACGTATTGG
The DNA here is from genome assembly GCA_013816615.1 of Bacteroidota bacterium. Lineage (GTDB taxonomy): Bacteria > Bacteroidota > Bacteroidia > B-17B0 > Aurantibacillaceae > Aurantibacillus. The sequence goes on along the minus strand of JACDED010000051.1, from coordinate 27,602 downwards.
CAGGATCATTACCGAAAATTATTACATTAAGTTAGAAGAGCGTATTCTTAACCTCCAGTTCAAAACAGCTAAGGAACGTTATCAAAAATTAACTTCCTCAAAACCATCTTTATTGCAACGTGCTTCGTTAGGGCAAATAGCCTCTTATTTAGGTATTACACAAGAAACCTTAAGCCGGATCAGATCCGAGATCTAAAAATAAGTTAAGACATTTCCTTTTTTGACAATTGTCAAAAACCTTCTTATATCCTGTATATACTTTTGATGTCATAAATTAAAACTATGACTATGAATCAAAAACCATCAAATGCTTTTATAGGTGCCTCATGGGTTGCCTTATTAGCGGGAGCAGTATCTTATAATATAGGTTTGTGGAATGCAAACATGTTGCTTAACGAAAAAGGCTATTATTTTACAGTGTTAATGTATGGTCTGTTTGCCGCAGTATCTCTTCAAAAAGCAGTTAGAGATGATCTTGAAGGAATACCCGTTACAGGAATTTATTATGGTATCAGCTGGTTCTCAACCGTGCTTGCTATTTTATTATTGGTAATTGGATTGTGGAACGCCGATCTTGAACGCAGTGAAAAAGGATTCTATGGTATGGCCTTTACCTTAAGTTTATTTGCGGCAGTTGCAGTTCAAAAAAACATCCGGGATGGACAAAAAGCAAAAAGAGAAACAGAAAAAAATTCGGAAGATGTAAATCTTTTTAACGTGAATAAATAAAAATAAGAGCATGCTAAGCAACAACAAAATAAGGTACGCAATATTGTTTTTTATAACGTTTGCAGGTAGTGTTTCGTTATTTATTATGGGCCCAATTAAACAGAACGAAAATTATCACTTGTTTGCAGATGACCGGGAGATGATGGGTATTCCTAATTTCTGGAATGTGGTAACAAATTTACCGTTCCTGATCATTGGCGCGCTTGGCATGCTTTTTATCATTCAAAAAAATAAAGAAAACAATGTAGGATACTGGATGAACAGCTTTGTGTTTTTTACAGGTATATTTTTTACCGGTTTAGGATCTATCTATTATCATTTACATGCCACAAGCCAAACACTTATCTGGGACCGATTGCCTATGACGATTGCATTTATGGCTTTTTTCTCTGTTATCATTGGTAAATTTATTTGTGTGCGATCGGGCGCGCGCGTATTGGTGCCATTTATAATGATGGGACTTATGTCGATAATTTATTGGCAAATGACAGAGAGCAGGGGCCATGGAGACCTTCGTTTTTATGCACTGGTACAATTTTTACCGGTTGTATTAATTCCTGTAATTTTAATGATATTTAAAGGCAACAAACATTTAAAAAAATATTTTTGGGCCATACTTTTTACGTATGTTCTGGCAAAAGTTTTTGAAGCAAGCGATCTTTTACTTTTTGATCTCACTCAATTTATAAGTGGCCACTCTATTAAACATGTAATTGCGGCGATAGGGCCTGCAATATATTTGATGGTTTTATATAAAAATAAAATGGTGAGAGATCCTTTTAAAGAAAATTTATTTGCGGAAAGTCATTAGCCATGCCCTCGCTTCTTTTTCGTTGCTAAACATTTTAAAAGGAATAGGATGTTTATAAAATGTATTAAAAAAATTTACTATTAACCGAACTGCTAAAGAATTATTTACAATAGCTGAAGCAATAAAAAAATGACAACCGGTTTCGGCAACGTAGTTACGGGCTTCAGCGGTCATGGTTCCCTCTCCTGTAAAATCAATAAGCTGTAGTACTTTATTATGTGGTCCGCAGCCAAGTGTTTTGTAAGCTTCAAAACATTCTTTAACTTCCTCAAGCTCCATTTCAATTTCTTTTCCGGTGAGCACAAGCATTAATATGCCGTCATCATCTATCCAGATCTCGTTATTGAGCGTGTTTATCTTTTTTAAAGCGTGCATATTTGTTTGGGTTATCAATTATAATCAAAATATACAACACCAGGAAATAAAAAACCTCTGAAGCGTGAACTCCAGAGGTCTTTTAATAATTTGAGTAATGATTAGCTCAAATGTTTTGATAAGTGTTTACCCATTTCAAACATTGATACTTGTCCTTTACCGCTGAAAATTGGTTTCAATTTAGCATCAGCATTGATCATACGTTTGTTTTTTGCATCTTGTAATTTATTGGCTTTAATGTAAACCCATAATTTTTTTACAACTTCAGTACGAGGCATTGATTTGTTACCTACGATCTCACCTAAAGCTGCGCTTACAGTGTATGGTTTATTTAAACCTACTCCAGGAGTTCCTGTTCTTTTTTTCTTAGCTGCTTTTGCTTTTTTTGGAGCTGCTTTTTTAACTGCTTTTTTTGGAGCTGCTTTTTTAGCTGCTTTTTTTGGAGCCGCTTTCTTAGCTGCTTTTTTAGGAGCTGCTTTTTTAGCTGCTTTTTTTGCTGGTTTTTTTGCCATGGTTTTTTAGTGTTTTAAGATTATAGAAACAAATCTATATTATTTTCTCATTCCGTGCAAATAGCAAATATGTTTTTATGAACAAAATATGGTGTGTTTCAACAATACAAACTTTCAATTTACAGAAGAGAAACCCGTTTTATTCATACTTTAATGCTTTTACAGGATTGCTATATGCCGATCTTAATGCATGAAATAACACCGTTAGTAAAGCGATCAATAAGCCTGTAATGCCTGATAATACAAACACTCCAAGGCCAATATCAATTCTGTAAGCAAAATTATTTAGCCAGTTGCTCATCATATAATAGCTCACCGGCCAGGCTATTATAGTTGATATAAATACCAGCTTTAAAAACTCCTTCGACATTAAGCTGATAAGTGAAGAAACAGGGGCGCCTAAAACCTTACGAATACCAATTTCCTTTGTGCGTTGCTCTGCAGTAAATGATGCAAGTGCAAATAAACCAAGGCAGGCAATAAAAATAGCCAGCACTGAAAAATAGCCAACCAGTTTACTTAAATTGTCTTGCGACTGATACAGATTCTTTAAATTATCATCTAAAAAGAAATATTCAAATGGATATTCAGTTGAAAACTCCTTCCATTTTTTTTCAATAAAGGCAATAGTTCCCTTTACATCATTGGCCGGAATACGTATTACAATAAATTTGGTCCAAAATAATTTATTCTTCTTATCAGATATATCCAATACAAATGGGCCAACCGATTCTTTTAAGGACACAAAATTAAAATCCTTAACTACGCCAATCACCCTTTCTTTACCATGAGGTGTAAAAAATTGTTTTCCAATAGCATTTTCGGCAGCACCCCAGTTTAAGTGTTTTACCATAGCCTCATTAATGATAACGGCTAATGAATCTTCCGATTGAATGGTTTTATCAAAATGGCGGCCGGCTATTATTTTCATATCCATGGTCTGTACAAACTCGGTACTAACTATTAACGAAGGAAAATAGATCCATTGTTTATTTTGCGCCATGCCTTCATAATTGTATTCGTGGGTATTATGGCTGGCACCTAATATATCATTCATGCTGGCAACGTTAATAATTCTGCCGCTGCTTTTTAATTCTTCTGTAAAAGGTAAATACGCTTTTGCCATTGGTGGTCTAACCGGCAATACCATTATTTGGTCTTTTTTAAAACCAAGATCGGCTGTGCGCAAATAATTTAACTGTTTATAAATAATAGCAGTACTTATTATTAAAGCTAAAGAAATGGCAAATTGTAAAACAACAAGGCTCTGACGGAATAATTTACTTTTTTTACCAAGACTGAAAGTGCCTTTTAAAACCTGCGACGGTTCAAAGGCTGATAAAAATAAAGCGGGATAAATACCCGAAACGGTTCCAACAAGAATGGTAACAAAAAGCAAAATGCCACATAAC
>JACDED010000051.1:14048-23753 GCA_013816615.1 Bacteroidota bacterium | reverse complement strand
ACTTAAGATCAGAAAATAAACCTATGGATAATTCTTTTCCTGAAAACGAATTAAAAACAGGTAATAATAAAATAACAAGTGCTATTGCAAAAACAAGCGCAATAAAACTTAAGAGCATCGACTCGCCTAAAAATTGTTTTATTAATTGCGAGCGGTAAGAGCCTAACACCTTTCGCATACCAACTTCTTTTGCGCGTTTTGCTGAACGGGCAGTAGATAAGTTCATAAAATTAATACAGGCAATTATTAATATAAAAACACCAATGGCACCAAAAATATAAATATCTGTTTTGTTGCTGTTAGGCTCTAATTCATAATCCAATTTTGAATTAAGGTGTATATCACTTAGTTTTTGCAGATACAAAGTTGCCTGCGGAACAATAAAATCAGGAAAATATTTTTTAATGAATGCGGGAAATTGTTTTTCAAGTTCTTTTGCACTTGCCTCATCCTTTAATAAAATATATGTCCAGCATGGATTCCACACCCAATTCTTTGAACCAATAGTTGGCCCTAATAAATTTTTAAGTGTCACAAAAGAAATAAGGCAATCAAAATGAATATGTGATTGTTTTGGGAGCTCTCCAAAAACACCGGTTACCATTAGTTCAATATTACCATCAAACTTTAATACTTTACCCATAGGATCGGCATCACCAAAATATTTCCGTGCTAACTCTTTTGTAACAACTATTGAATTAATGCCGTTTAAAGCTTTATCGGGATTACCTTTTTCTAAAGGAAAATCAAACACTTTAAAAACGGTTGAATCGGCAAAAAAAGACAGCTTCTCGTTTATCTTTATGTCTTTATATTGAAAAGTATGAATGGGTTGCTGAAAATTAAAGAACCTTACACTTTGTTCGATCAGGTCGGGATAATCATTTCGCAAAGCCTCTCCAACCGGAAAAGGCTGGCTGCTTGAGTTCTCTCCCTGTCCTTCTTCCGCATCCAGTTTTTCACACACACGAAATGTACGGTTGTGTTTTGTATGCATGGTATCGTAGCTTAATTCGTCTCTTATAAATAGCATTATCAATACAAAACATGCAATGCCAATAGCGAGACCTAAAATGTTTATGCCGGAATAAAATTTGTTCCTAAACAAATTTCTGCCAGCTATTTTAAGATAGTTGCGTATCATTTTTGATGTTGCCATAGTTTAATCGCTTAATTATTGACTATTGATATATATTAATGCTATTTGATTAATATTTAACATGCCGGGGTTAAATATTAATTATTTGATCACTTCATTTACAATCTGGCCATCCAGCAAATTAATTATACGTTTAGCAAACGTAGCATCATGTTTAGAGTGTGTAACCATTACAATGCTGGTTCCGGATCTGTTCAATTCGCATAACAGATCCATTACATCATTTCCATTCCTGGAATCAAGATTACCTGTTGGCTCATCGGCAAGAATTACTTTTGGATTGGATACAATGGCCCTGGCTATAGCTACCCGCTGTTGTTGTCCGCCAGAAAGCTGTTGAGGAAAATGATTTTTACGATGACTTATCTGTAGGCGATCCATTACAGCATTTACTCTTTGTTTTATTTCATCATCCTGGATGTTTAAATATAAAAGTGGAAGCTCAATGTTTTCGTAAACCGAAAGTTCTTCTATCAAATTAAAATTTTGAAACACAAAGCCAATATTTTCTTTACGGGTATCTGCACGTTTTTTTTCAGAGTACTGTGCTATTTCATTGCCGTTAAATTGATAAGAACCACCACTTGGATTATCCAGCAAGCCTAAAAGATTAAGAAAAGTTGATTTGCCACAGCCCGAAGGACCCATTATTGCTATAAACTCACCTGCATTTATTTCAAGGCTCTTAATATCCAAAGCAAGTGTTTCTACTTCTCCCGATCTGAAGATCTTATTTAAATTTTCTAATTTTATCATTGGGTTATATGCAATTATTAATTAAAAGTTAATTCAAAAAAAAATGGAAGGGGCCGGTACAAAATTACCGCTGAAGGATCTACTACGTATCCCCCTAAAGACGGGTTTTTCGTTTTAATAACCCAAACCATAGTTTCAATCATTGAAAAGTACCTTTAACATTTTCGGGCACTGTTTTTGTTATTTTTTCTTCATTCTTATAATCTATAAGAAGTGTGTATTATGGAAAAAACAATTGGATTAAGAATTAAGGAACTAAGAACTCATTACAATATTGGGATTAAAGAATTTGGAATGCGTTGCGATCTTTCGCATGTGGCAGTATTTCATTTTGAGAACGGGAGAACAATCCGGCCGCATAAAGCCTCCTTACAAAGGATAGCCAATATTTACGGCACTACAATAGAATGGTTGTTATACGGTAGCGGTGATATGTTGCCAAATGGTAAAAGAGATCTTACACATGAAACAAATAATTTTGATGCATTTTGGAAAGACGAAGCATACAGTGAAATTAAGAGTAAAAATATTTTACTCGAAAAAGAAGTTGACAGGCTTTGGCAAATGGTAAGTCATTTCACCAGCGGCGAAAAACCGAATTTTCAAAAATCATAAAACTATTCTCCTTAATTTATTGCTGTAAAAGCTTTTGCTTTTATTTTTAGAATAAATTTTTCAACTGTTTTTTATTAAATAATAGTATAACGCTATGTTTTAAAATTCCGGAAATGGATTGTCTTGTTTGAACATTTATACCTTTTTAAACGCATTAACCTGTGGGTTTGAGATTGTTTTTGAACTAAAGCAATAATTTCAATTTCTCACCGTTAAAAGTGTAGAAGCCTTTGTTAAACAAAGGATACAGACCTTTTGTTAAAATTAGTTATAGAGGTGGCATAGGTAAAATTACCTATATAAAAATAGGTAATTTTACCTATATGAGGTCATTTTAAAATCTGTTAAATTTATGCTGTACTAACATTAATAATCTGTGCTAAATAACTCACATAATAAAGACGAAATTTTAAGCGATACACTTAAGGGCACACATGAATTTAATTCCGTTCATAATGAAGTGCAGGATGACCTGGAAAGGATAAATAAGATGTTTGCTTTTGTAAACGCGCTTTGCGATGTTTTTATTGATGATAAAGGTATTGAGATAAATAAATGGGCAAATTCTAAAGTAAATGAGCACACCAAAAAGATAAATAACTTATTTTTGTTGTAGCAATTTACTATCTATGAGAATAATAATTTACACGGCTCTTATTGTTTTTTCTTTTGTATTTGAAAACTGTCAAAAGCCCGCGGTTCAAAAAGCTGCTGCAATAGAAGATCTGAATTACGAATCACTTGTGCAGGAAAAAGATTCTCCATTAATGTTTATGGCTGTAGAGGCCAGGATCAAACAGGGAGAAGACGAAGAAACTAAAAACAAAAAATTTATTTATGGCACTATTAGTAATACGGCCATGCAAACCAAGTTCAGGGATGTTACACTCACAATAAAGTATTATTCAAGAAATAACGATCTTATTGATGCCGCGGATATTTTAGTTAAGAATTTGTATGAGCCAAACACACGCACTAAATTTGAATTGCCTGTTATTCCGCCCGATTCAATGCAAACCTTTGATATAGAAGTAAAAGATGCAAGATCCGCAAAGCAATAATGCAAAAGTAAAAACACGGGTATTAGATTATCTCATTTTTGCATCAGCACTTTTATTACATGCCGCCTGGCAAATTGTATTTGTACTTAACACTAATTAAAATATTTCCAAATTAATGTTCATAAAGTCAATTAGTTAAGGTTTATTTAATGCAATATTTTAATCATTTGATTAAAATAATTGTTTAATTTAAAAAAGTGTTCTAAATTTGTATCGTGATATATTGATCACCCATCTAAAATGGCAAAAAAAATAAATAAGCAGATAGATAATTCTACCGAAGAAAAAATTAAAGAAGCGGCACGTAAACTTTTTACAAAAAAAGGTTTTGCCGCAGTTAAAACAAGAGATATTGCAGAAGAAGCAGGAATTAATTTGGCATTGTTGAATTATTATTTCCGAAGCAAAGAAAAATTGTTTGATATTATTATGGCAGAAGCTATGCAACAATTTATACAAGGCGTTGCATTAATTTTTAATGATGAGAAAACAAGTGTTGATCAAAAATTGGAAGGTGTTGTGGAAAATTATATTGACATGTTGACGCATTATCCTGATCTTCCTTTTTTTGTGTTAAATGAAATAAGAACACATCCCGAAAAGATGGCAGCAAAAATGGAGGCAATTATTCAACCTGCAAGGTCAACTTTCTTTAAGCAGATCCATGAAATGATGATCGCGAAAAAGAAAGAGCCAATTCATACGCTTCACTTAATGGCAAATATGATGGGTCTTATTGTTTTTCCTTTTATTGGGGCACCATTATTGAAAAAAATAAATAATGTAAATGATAAGCAATTTATAGAATTAATGCGCGAACGTAAAAAACTAATTCCCATTTGGATCAAAGGTATGATCATGGCCATGTAGTTTTTTTTGAAACCGAATTAAACAAATGATTAAAACAAAATGTTAAACATAATAGTAAAATCAAGAAAATGAAAACTGTTTTTTTTACACTGAGCTTTCTGCTTAATTTATTAAGCGCCAATTCACAAACAAGCAAAGCAATTACACTTGCCGATTGTTATGCACTGGCAAAACAAAATTATCCGCTTATTAAACAGCGTGAGTTGATCTTAAAAAGTAAAGAGTATTCTTTGAATAATCTTTCAAAAGGTTATTTGCCACAGTTAAGTATTAACGGCCAGGCTACGTATCAATCAGATGTAACGAGTATTCCAATTTCTTTACCAGGTGTTGTAGTTCCGTCTTTGCCGAAAGATCAATATAAATTATATGGCGAGATCAATCAGCCACTAACAGATCTTGTAACTATCAAACATCAAAAAGAATTACAAAAAATTAATTATGCTGTGCAGGAAGAAAATCTGGAGGCGGAGTTGTACAAATTGCAAGAGCGTATTAACCAATTATTTTTTGGCACTTTATTGATTGATGAACAGGTAAAACAAAACGAATTACTAAAAAAAGATATTCAAACAGGGCTCACAAAAATAAATGCCGCAATAAAAAACGGCATTGAATTAAAAAGCAACGAAAATAAATTAAAGGCAGAACTTTTAAAAGCCAACCAACGCGAAATAGAATTAAGATCAGCACGGAAAGCTTATACTGATATGCTGGGTCTTTTTATGAATCAAAGCATTGATGAGAATACAGTTTTTGAAAAACCTATTTCACCTGTACAGGCATCATCTATCAATCGCCCGGAATTAAAAGTTTACGAAACGCGAAACAAAAGTTACGAGGTTCAAAAGAAACTCATTAACTCAAAAAATTTGCCAAAGTTTGCATTGTTCATCCAGGGTGGTGTTGGCAAACCATCGCCGGTGAATTTATTCTCGCAGGATCTTTCGACCTATTACATTGGCGGACTTAGATTAAACTGGGCCTTAAGCAATTTATACACTTATAAAAAAGAAAAACTGCCAATAGATATTGATCAAAAAATAATGGAGACGCAAAAAGAAACATTTCTATTCAATACCAATTTTAGTTTAAAACAACAGAGCGCTGAGGTTATTAAACTACAGGAACTTTTAAAAAGTGATAGCGAAATCATTGAATTGCGTAGCAGTGTTAAAACCATAGCCAATGCACAATTAGAGAACGGAATTATTACAACCAATGATTTTATAAAAGAGGTAAATGCCGAAGACCAGGCTCGCCAAACAAAATTATTACATGAAATACAACTACTTATAGCGCAATACACTTATCAAAATACAGCAGGCAATTAAAAATCATAAACAAGAAATCATGAAACAATTTTCAATCATTACATTTATTATACTGCTTTTAACAGCATGTAATTCAAAAAAAACAAACTTTGATGCTTCGGGCTCATTTGAAACTGAAGAAACAATAATTTCTGCCGAAGCTTCCGGTGTACTAAAACAATTTACGTTAGAAGAAGGCCAGGAATTAAAAGCGGGGCAGGATATTGGTTTTGTTGATAGCACCCAACTATATCTTAAAAAAAAGCAGCTGGAAAGCCAGGTAAGATCTACCTTAAGCCAAAAGCCAAATATCTCTGCCCAAATAGCAGCTTTAAAAGTTCAGTTAAAAACGACTGAAAAAGAACAGCAACGCATTTCTAATTTAGTAAAGGCCGATGCGGCAACTCAAAAACAGTTAGATGATGTGACCTCGCAGGTTGAAGTTTTTAAAAAGCAAATAGAAGCGCAGCACTCAGCTTTAGGCATTACGTCAGAAAGTATCAGCCAACAAGCAAATCCATTACAGGTGCAAATTGAACAATTAAATGATCAGTTGGCAAAGTGCAGGATCGTTAATCCTTTAAACGGAATTGTATTAACAAAATATGCCGGGCAAAACGAAATGGCCATGCCGGGTAAAGCATTATACAAAATTGCCGATGTCTCTTTTCTTTATTTAAGAGCATATATTACGGGTGCACAATTATCTCAGGTAAAATTAAACCAAAATGTAAAAGTAATGGTAGATGATGGCACTAAAAATTATAAAGAGCATACCGGAACAATTACCTGGATCAGTAACAAAGCAGAATTTACGCCAAAAACTATCCAGACAAAAGAAGAACGCGCAAATATGGTGTATGCTATAAAAATAAAAGTTAAGAATGATGGCCTTTTAAAAATAGGAATGTACGGTGAAATAAAATTTTAATATGAGCGCTTTAGTTTTAAATAATCTTTCAAAAACGTATACTAAAGGAGCCGTTATAGCTGTAGATAATTTTTCTCTCAAAGTTGAAAAAGGTGAATTGTTTGGTTTGATTGGCCCCGATGGCGCCGGTAAAACCAGCATATTCAGAATGCTCACTACTTTGTTGTTACCGGATGGGGGAAGCGCCACAGTAGACGGTTACGATATTGTTAAAGATTATAAAGCAATTCGTAACAGGGTAGGGTATATGCCCGGAAAGTTTTCGCTTTACCAGGATATGACCATAGAAGAGAACCTTGATTTTTTTGCAACTGTTTTTGGAACTACAGTTCAGGAAAATTATGAATTGATAAAAGACATTTATGTACAGATAGAACCGTTTAAAGATCGTCGTGCCGGAAAATTATCAGGCGGGATGAAACAAAAACTGGCATTATGTTGTGCATTAATTCATAAACCAACTGTTTTATTTTTAGATGAACCAACAACAGGGGTTGATTCCGTTTCGAGAAAAGAATTTTGGGAAATGCTAAAACGCTTAAAAGAACAAGGTATTACTATTATGGTTTCAACACCTTATATGGATGAAGCTACTTTGTGTGATCGAATAGCATTAATGCAAACAGGAAAAATACTTTCTATAGATACACCGCAAAATATTATTAGTGCTTATCCCGAAAATTTATATGCCATAAAATCTAATAAAATGTTTAAGCTGTTAAAAGACTTAAGGCAGTATGAGAATACATTAAGCTGCTTTGCTTTTGGTGAGTATTTACATCTGTCCTTAGTAAATGACACCCAAACTACTTTAAACGAATTAAATGAATGGTTAAAAAATAATGAGCATTTAAATATTGAGATCAAAAAAATTGAGGCAACGATAGAGGATTGTTTTATAAAATTATTAAATACACAAAATGCAAACACCGGTAATTAAAACTGAGAAGTTAACCAAACGTTTTGGTGATTTTATTGCTGCAAAGGAATTAAGTTTTGAAGTATATCCTGGTGAGATCTTTGGCTTTTTGGGAGCAAATGGCGCCGGTAAAACAACTGCTATGCGTATGCTTTGTGGTCTCTCTAAACCAAGCTCGGGTACTGCTACTATTGCGGGTTTTGATGTGTACCGTTCTCCTAATGAGATCAAAAAAAATATTGGTTACATGAGTCAGAAATTTTCTTTGCATGAAGATCTTACGGTAATGGAAAACATTCGGTTTTACGGCGGCATTTATGGTTTAAGTAATGAGCAATTAAAAACAAAAAGTGCGGAGCTTGTAGAATTATTGGGTTTGCAAAATGAAACAAAAAAATTGGTAAGTGAATTGCCTTTGGGCTGGAAACAAAAACTGGCATTTTCGGTAGCAGTAATTCACCAGCCTAAAATTGTTTTTTTGGATGAACCAACAGGTGGCGTTGATCCTGTTACGCGTCGCCAGTTTTGGGATCTTATTTACGATGCATCTGACAAGGGCATTGCCGTTTTTGTTACCACACATTATATGGATGAGGCAGAATATTGCAACCGAGTTTCGATAATGGTAGATGGTAATATTGAAGCACTGGACACACCGGTTAATTTGAAAAAGCAATTTTCAGTTAACTCTATGGAAGAAGTATTTTATCAACTGGCACGTGGCGCAAAACGCAAAGCCGATTAAAATTTAAACAATGAAACAATTTTTCACATTTGTAAAAAAAGAATTTTATCATGTGTTTCGTGATAAAAAAACATTGCTTATGTTATTTGGCTTGCCAATATCTATGATCATATTGTTTGGATTTGCATTAACGAACGAAATTAAAAATGCAAAAATTGTTATTGTTGATTATTCAAAGGATGTGGTAACACAACAGATAATTTCGAAGATAGAAGCCAGTAAATATTTTGATGTCGAACGTTCATTATACAGCCACGAGCAACTGGAAGCCGCATTTAAAGAAGGTAAAATTAAAATGGCCATTGTTTTTCCTGAAAAATTTAATGAGAATTTGTTACATTTAAATAAAGCACAAGTACAGGTAATTGCCGATGCCACTGATATTAATACAGCTACTACTCTAAGCAATTATGTATCCGCCATTATTGGCGATTATCAAATACAACTATTAAAAAATAAAAATGTACCCATGCGTATTGTGCCGGAATTACGTATGCTTTACAATCCCCAGTTAAAAGGCGAATACACTTTTATTCCTGGCATGATGGCAATGATCATGATGTTGGTTTGTGTAATGATGACTTCTATCTCTATTGTAAAAGAAAAAGAATTAGGTACAATGGAAATTTTATTGGTATCACCCTTTAAACCTTTTATGGTAATTCTTTCAAAATTTGTTCCTTATTTAATTATTTCATTAATAAATGTAACATCCATTTTATTATTGAGCTGGTTGTTTCTCGATCTTCCTGTAAAAGGTAGCATTTTGTTGTTTTACGCTGAAAGTTTATTATTTATTCTTACTTCTTTATCACTTGGTTTATTGATCTCGGTAAACTCAGAATCGCAGCAAACTGCCATGTTTATTTCGCTAATGGCAACCATGTTACCCACCATGTTATTAAGCGGTTTTATGTTCCCTATAGAAAACATGCCATTGCCGTTGCAAACTGTTTCTAATCTGGTGCCTTCAAAATGGTTCTATATAATTGTTCGTTCTATTATGATAAAAGGATCAGGATTTTCTGCCGTGTGGAAAGAAACATTAATTCTTGCAGGCATCACCTTCTTTTTATTAATAGTAAGTCTTAAAAAATTTAAAATACGGTTAGCATGAGGATCATCGGATTTTTATTACAAAAGGAGTTTCGCCAGATATTTCGTAACAAAACATTGTTGCGCGCAATATTAATAGTGCCTCTTATTCAGTTAGTTGTATTGCCGTGGGCTGCCAATTACGAGGTAAAAAATATTTCTATTTCAATTGTTGATCACGATCATTCATCGTATTCGCAAAAATTAATTTCTAAGATCGCTTCATCAGGTTATTTTATAC
>JACDED010000051.1:12225-14038 GCA_013816615.1 Bacteroidota bacterium | reverse complement strand
TCCGGGTTCTTATAAAGAAGCCTATCAGTTAATTGAAACTGATAAAGCAGATCTGATCCTGGAAATTCCTCCTCATTTTGAAAAGAATTTAGTGCGCGAAGACCAACAAAATCTTTTTATTGCAGCTAATGCCATTAACGGCACCAAGGCTTTGGTAGGCAGCGCATACTTAAATGGTATTATTGGAAATTTTAATACAGATGTTCGGGCAAAATGGATGCAGATTTCGCGAAATAATCTGCAACCACAAATAGAAGTAGTGTCTTCTAATTGGTACAACCCATTAATGAGCTACAAATTTTTTATGGTTCCGGGTATCCTGGTATTACTTGTTACAATGGTTGGTAGTATGATGTGCGCTTTGAATATTGTAAAAGAAAAAGAAATTGGCACGATCGAACAAATAAATGTTTCACCAATAAAAAAGTATCATTTTATTTTAGGGAAATTAATTCCGTTTTGGGTATTGGGTATGGTTGTATTTACTTTAGGATTAATTATTGCCTGGTTGATCTATGGGATAATTCCTTTAGGTAATATTGTTTTACTGTATGGTTTTCTTGCTGTTTATCAATTGGCTATTTTGGGATTAGGCTTACTAATTTCTACTTATTCATCTACACAGCAACAAGCCATGTCTCTTTCGTTCTTCTTTATTATGATCTTTAATTTGTTAAGTGGTTTATTTACGCCAATAGAAAGTATGCCTGGTTGGGCACAGATAATTGCTAAAATAAATCCTATCAGTTATTTTATTGATGTTATGCGAATGGTTGTTTTAAAAGGTAGTGGTTTTCATGATGTGCTTCATCACTTGCTTATTATTCTTGTATTTGCTTTTGTATTTAATACATGGGCCGTTTTAAACTATAGAAAAACTACGTGATAATACTTATTACAGAGGGGAGTAAATAAAAAATAAAAATTTATTTTATTTCATATAAAATTTAATGAAAATAACTACGTGATAATACCTAAAATGCCAGCATTGATAAGGGCTTTGGATGATGTTAAAAGTGAATTTTAGCTTGTTTTCAAACGTAAAATAATTCAGATCTCTGAAAAATTACGTAATAATACTTACAAATTCCCCAGTTTTCACGGGCAATTCCACACATTTTGCAAAAATTTTAAAAATCTTACATAGGTATAGCCTTTAATAAAATTGAAAGTGCTGTGAGCTTATCCTGATGTAACTTTGTATTGAAGATCCGGTATAAATAAGAAGATTCTCAACTATTAAAAACTAAAACTTATGATTATGACAATATACAATTTTGCAAAGCTGAGCTTAAATGAAAAAGCAAATTTACTGGAGAACAAAGCTGTTTATTTAGATAATTTCGTTGATGGTGATAATTTAGTAAACACTTATTTTTTTGAAGGATTTTTTGCTGAATCCATCCTTGATCTTAAAACCGGTAAGATAATAGAGATCATTCCATATCAATATGGTTACAGAATGGACAAAAGAAAAGTAGATAATTATTTAAAACATGCTTGTTAATTTTCTTCTTTAAAAGAGGAAGCCTTCGGGCAAGGGGCGCGGTAGTAGGCGTCCCTTAATTCAAAACTGCAAACGATGAAAGTGGGGGGTAAGCAAAAGGTTTAGATGTTTTAATAGTAATCCCCCCTTCATCAATTTCTAAAATATTCAAGCAAAAAAAGGGAAGCAATGCGCTTCCCTTTTTTATTTTTAAATTATTTTTTAATGAAATTATTTTACTATCGTAATAAACCCGGTGTACTCATGTAGCTTCTTGTAATAGTCGTATACACTGGCCTTGTAAATATATTCGCCTAATGCTACAGT
>JACDED010000051.1:0-12215 GCA_013816615.1 Bacteroidota bacterium | reverse complement strand
CTACAGTTGTTCCGTTTCCTTTTATCGTTCCGTCCCAGCCTTGTGTATAGTCATTAGTGTGAAACATTTTTTGTCCCCAACGGTCGTAGATCGTTAGTTCATAGTGTGTAATATCCCAACCCATTCCTTTAGGTAAAAAAATGTCGTTTATTCCATCACCATTTGGCGTAAATGAATTAGGTGCAAAAAAAGTAAACTCAGGTAAGATCTTTATGAGTTGCATTGTTGTATTAAAACAATCAAATTCATTCGTTACAGTTAGTAACACAGGGTATTCGCCAATAGCATTAAAATTATAAACCGGGTCTTTTTCAATAGAGCCTATAAGGCCTCCAAAATTCCATTCCCATTTTGTAATGTTATTTTTAGAAAGATCTTTAAAACTTATTAAAGAATTGAATTCATATGCTTCTGTTTTATCAGCTTCAAATTGCGCCGTTGGTAAAGGATAAACTGTTACAAGAATAGGATCTTTAGTAATGCCTGTACAGCCGTAATTATTTGTTACACTTTGTAAACCTGTATAGGTGCCTGCTTTTTCAAAGCAAACAGTGGTATTGGTTGATGAAGCGGTAGTTCCGTTACCAAAGCTCCAGGTATTTTGTGTGATCGTTCCCTGCGTAGTACTTTTATCTGTAAGCGCAACGCACAATGGCGCGCAGCCTTCTAATTTTGAAGTGCTGTTAGCTACTAACGGTTTTGGAAGTACCACAACTGTATATAGCTTTTGTTCGCTGATAGGACAGTTTCCTGAAATAACCACATTTGCCGAATACACGGTGGTACTTTGTGGTGAAACCGAAACAGAACTTGTTGTATATGAGCCCGGCGACCACAAATACGTAACAGGATCTGTAACGCCTGATAAGCTTACCTGTAAAAGCGTATTATCTCCCAAACAATTAGTTAATGTTTGTGTTGAAATTCCTGTTGAAATTACAGGTTGGTCAATACTAACGGTAAGGGAGTTGACGCAGTTTTTAGCATCCGAAACTAAAACAGTATAGCTGCCGGCAGATAATGAATTGGTGTAAGCGTTATTTCCACCAAAAGGCAACCAGTTATAAGTGTAAGGTGCTTGCCCATATATGGGTGTAATCATGGCACTGCCGTTTGTTCCTCCAAAACAGGAAACATCCGAAACAGAAGTTAGAGAAACCCCCAATACAGATACCTGTTGTGTAGTTGTGGCAACTGCATTGCAGGGGCCGCCACTTAAAGTTAATGCTACATTGTAAATGCCGGGAGTATTAAAAACATGTGTTGGTGTTGAAAGAGTAGAGGTGTTGTTTGCTGAAGAGGGGTCGCCAAAATTCCAGCTATAGCTCATGCCTTGCGTACAGGTTGGCGTTGCTACCGAAAAGTTAGAACAGGTATATGTAAAGCTGGTTGTATTATTTCCGGCATCAGCTATTGTAAAATCATCAATTGCAAAACCATCAAACGAATTACAGCTTGTACCCGAACCAAAATTAAAACGAAACTTTACATTTGTATTTCCTGTCATATTACCTAAACAATGTTTTGCAGTTACCCAGCCTAAGCTTCCACCACCACCCTGGCAGCTGCCCGCAGTTGATTTACTATTACCCGACCAGCCCCCCGTATTTGACCAGGCTAAATAATTTATGTTTGAATAGTTATACCAGTTTTGTGTCATGCAATTTGCCGGTTCGTTCACAGCCCCAACTAAATTCCAGCTTGCGCCGTTGTTAAGTGTGTATAATAAGCTTGCCCCATCGTATTGATGTTCTGTTTCCCAAAAAACTTTGAAGCTTAAGTAAGGCGAAGTAAGTGTTGATAGATCATAACACGGACTTTCAATGTAAGATTTTTGGCTGCCATTATAAGTTGTGCCGTTAAGACCACCAACTATCCAGCATTTTGAGCCGCCGCCTGCAACGGTAATAATACCTTTTGTTGGCGTGCCCCAGGCCCAGTCTGAATTTATTCCGCCGCTTATCCATGTTGGGGCAGTTTCAAAATTTTGCGTGTTAGGAAATGTATTAATGCACTGCGCATTACTTTGTATTGCACAAACAAAAGCAAAAAAGAAAAGTAAAAATTTTAATAGGCGCATTTCAATTATAAAACTAATTTATTGAAGCGGCTTCGTGCGAAAGAAATTATTCGCCATCAAGGTTGTTCACTTGCGACATTAAAGATAAAAAAATAAAAAGTTATAATATTGGCTTATAGGTTATTAAATGGTAAATAAGTAACAAAAAGCATCGGTTTTTAACAAAATATTCCCACCTGATCGCCCTGCGGAGTCTTTTCCTCATAAAGGGAATATTTAAATTTAAATCCGGTGTTTTTGACCAACATTGTCAGGAATAGAATTTGCATAATAAAGTGTAGATTTATTAAAATTTCTATGACAAATACTATCCCGGTTTATTTTAAAGTATCCGTTATCATTTTAGGATTACTTGGTTTTTTCTTCATTTTATGGTTAGGTCAAAGCATTATTGTACCCTTAACATTTGCGGGTATCATTTCAATTTTACTTAATCCATTGGTTAACTTTTTTATGGGTAAAGGTATTAACCGTATAATAGCTATTACCATTGCAATTACACTTTTAATAATTGTAGTTACAGGTATTATGTTATTTATAGGTTCGCAGGTAAGCATGTTCAGCGATTCGTGGCCAACAATAAAATTAAAATTTAATGCTTTATTTAAGGAGACGTTAAAGTGGGTTTCTGAAACATTTAATGTAGGTAAATCAAAAGTAAACGCCTGGATAAATGAGCGAAAGGCCGAAAGCTTAAATGATGCGGGGGGTATGATCGGCGACACGGTAAGTACAATTACATCCATGATGATAAATCTTCTTTTGATCCCCGTTTACATTTTCCTTTTTTTATTTTATAAACCACTCTTACTTAATTTTACATCGCAGATTTTTGCCGATGATAAACACAAAACGGTGGCTGAAGTTTTATTTAATACCAAATCACTTATTCAAAATTATTTAGTGGGCTTACTTATAGAAATGGCCATTGTGGCAACTATGAACTCTGTTGCATTATTAATTATTGGTATTGATTATGCTATTATGCTTGGAGTTATTGGTGCATTGCTAAATCTTATTCCCTATATCGGTGGAGTAGTTGCTATTTCCTTACCGATGTTAATGGCATTAATTACCGATACGCCTTTTGATGCCGTGCTGGTTTTAATAGCTTATTTAATTATACAGATCATTGATAATAATTTTTTAGTTCCAAAGATTGTAGCTTCCAAAGTAAAAGTAAATGCATTAATATCTATTATTGTTGTATTAATTGGTGGCGCTTTATGGGGAGTAGCCGGTATGTTCTTATCTATTCCGGTAACCGCAATTTTAAAAGTTATTTTCGATAAAATTCCACACTTAAAACCTTTAGGCTTTTTAATTGGCGATACCATGCCACCCATTGGCAAAGCTATTTTCGATTTCCGCGAGATACAGGCCCGTTTATCTCCTAAAAAGAAGATAAAGGTTGTAAAAACCGAAACCACAGAAGTAAAAGTGGAAATAAAAGATAGTGAAGCCTGAAAAGAAAGGTTTTAGTCTTTTTTAAGGATTCGTACACAATAGTGTAACTTTTTTTATGGATATTTATTATAGATAGCATCTAAACATAAATACCATTAAAAAACCCACGCAAATGAAACATTCATTACTTGCATTAACCGTATTTATTGGGCTTTCAACATCTCAGACCTTTGCCCAGTCTGCCGCCGACTTTAAAACCTATAAAACACAGCCAACGGGTAATTTTGATGCCCGCAACCTATTGCAAACATTGGTTGGCGAAGGTGTAGTGTTAAAAAGCTTTTCAATCACCAAAGCATCTTCTGATGAGGCCTTTGGTTTTTTTGAAGATAAAAAGTCCACTTTGGGTATGAAAAAAGGGTTAATTATGACAACAGGGGGTATAAACGGGCTTTGTTCGGGAAATACTTCAAGTGGAATGTCTAATTACACTCATGCAAAAATGGAAAACCGTGGCCTTGTAAAATCAAACGAAAATACCAGCCCTGACCTTGAAAAATTATTGCGCGGACAAAAAACATTTGATGCCTGTGTTATTGAATTGGATATTGTACCAACCGCAGATACCTTAAGTTTTAATTATGTTTTTGGATCGGAAGAGTATGATGAATATGTTGGCACTGCTTATAACGATGCTTTCGCATTTTTTATCAGCGGAAAAAATATTACAGGTGATAAAAATTTAGCCGTTGTTCCGGGTTCTGAAATTCCGGTAAGTGTAAATTCAATTCATGGTGTGGGAAACCGCTATTCGCGGATTGTACCAAGCAATCCAACTTATTTTGTAAGCAACATTGCGGGCAATATTAAAATAGAATACGATGGTATGACAAAATTGATGGAGATCCGTCAGCCTGTTACACCTTACGAAACATACCATTTAAAAATGTGTATTGCCGATGTAAGTGATGACTCTTTTGACAGTGGTGTTTTTATTGAAGGCCAAAGCTTTGTATCGTACGAAAAATCTTACAACGTTTTATTTGACAAGAACAGTTCTGAAATTGAAAAAGGATATAAAACATTATTAGACAACTTAGCAAAATTATATAAAGACAATACCAAAGGAAAAATTTTAATTACAGGTCATACCGATAACGAAGGCACTGAAGAATTGAACCAGGCATTATCATGCACACGGGCAACAGACGTAGTTGCTTATTTAACTGCAAAAGGAGTTGATCCGTCGCGCATTGTTATGAATTGCAAAGGCGAAACTATGCCGCGCTTTGCAAACGAAACCGAGCAGGGTAAATTATTAAACCGTCGTGTTGAATTAAAAATAAGCGGATCGTTTGAAGAATATACTAAAAAGAAAAACGAAACAGCTGTTGGTATTGCAACTGAAGAATCAAAATTATTAACAAACTATCCAAACCCCTTTGCAACAAGCACAACAATTGAAGCATTTATTTTAGATAATGTAAAAGATGCACAAGTTGTTATTTACGACATGGCAGGTAAAATAATGAAAACCATTTTTATGTTAGAGCGTGGAAAAACAAGCGCCACATTTGATGGACAAAATGTAGTTAATGGAACTTACCCTGCAACTTTAATTGTAGATGGTAAACCTGCAGGAAGTATTAAATTAGTTGTAGCTCATTAAGAGATGAACTTATTTAGCCGAGTATAACTGTCATCCGGCCTTGAGCCGGAATCTCAGTTCTATACTGATTCTTTGAGTACTTAGATGCTCAATCAAGTTTAGCATGATAAACGTAGAGTAATTTTAAAAAGCCCCATTTGGGGCTTTTTCATTTATAAATATCTGGTACAATTTTTTATGCATATAGGCAGTAATTATAAATTTTGTACTATGGAAAAGAAACTAAGCGGAAAAGTTGTAGCAATAATTATTGCTGACGGATTTGAACAATCGGAATTTGAAAAACCTCTGAAAGCCTTAATAGACGAGGGAGCCAAGGTGGATGTGATCGGAATTAAAAAAGGAAAAGTTAAAGCCTGGAAAGATAAGAATTGGGGCGATGACTTTGAAGCTACCAAATCAATTACTGAAGTTGAAAGTGGAAATTATGACGCAATTGTTTTACCGGGTGGGGTTATGAATCCCGACCATTTACGTACGAATGATGACGTAGTAGATTTTGTTGCCGATTTTTTAGACGAAGGCAAACCAATTGCAGCCATTTGCCACGGACCATGGACATTGATCGAAACACATAATTTAGAAGGAAGAAAAATGACCTCTTATCCTTCTATTAAAACAGATCTTATTAACGCAGGTGTTAAATGGGTGGATGAGGAAGTGGTGGTGGATGAAGGTTTGGTAACCAGCCGTAGCCCAAAAGATCTTCCTGCTTTTTGTAAAAAAATGGTAGAGGAATTTGCCGAAGGAGTTCATTATTAAAACTCCCCTTTACAAAGGGGGATGTCTGAAAGACAGGGGGATTTTATAATACTAAAAAACAAAAACAATGAAAACAAAAATAATTTATACCGCATTAATGGCCGCATTTCTTTTTGCATTGATCAATGGTAGCACAAATGGCAACACAGGTAACGGTTCAATGGATACAGGCATAAAAGTTGGTTCCGGATATTCAGATTCTTTAGATCCTGAAAGAGGAACTTACGATACAAGTACCACGCCCAATGAAAGTAAAAAGGAAATGAACGCGCATTAAAATTTGAAATATCATTTCGACAGGCTCAATGACCGCTTTTGGGTTGCTGAGCCTGTCGAATTAAACTATCTAACACTACTAAATATCTCTAAGATCTCTTGTTGATATATATTACCAAAAGTAGCAAGGCACCAAACTTTTAATAATGTTTTTTCATCAGGCTTAACCCATTGAATAGATTTTTTTAATTCTTTGCAAAAAAGCGTTTTATCAAAGCTTACTTTTTCTAAAATTTTTTTACTGAACTCGAACATACAGGATTTTTTTAGTACTACATTCTTATAATGCAAAAATAACGCGAATATTGTGTGTGGTTACGCATATTTAATTTTTCTTAACAAAAATTTAACGGATTGTTGATTTTCTGTAGGGTTTGCGAATCTGGTGAAGCGGGAAGATTTTACGTTTAGCAAAATAGAAGTTCACAAAATCTTAAATTATTTTTTTGGGCGTGTCCCTTCGGGTCGCGTTTTACATTTCAATCTTTTTGCTCGTATCCTCACAAAAAGGATTTCCACTACAATCGCTTACGCGCACGTAAAGCCAAGAGAGGGAGAACGTATTCTTTGTCAACGCGATAGCACACGCAGTATCCTCTTTTAGAGGTTTTGCGAAGCAAATAGAGTTCGAAAAGCGACGGTGGGGGAAAAAAGTGTTTTTTTGTTTATGCATGTATTACAAATTACGCAAACGGGATTAAGTCAATTATTCTCAAAAGTTTTCGTAGTAAAACAATTATTGCTTAATGATATTGATAAATATTTAAAAAATTCAGTTGAAGAGTATACCGAAAAAAGAAAGAAGGAGTTGTGATTTGTATTTAACCTAATCTATTTCCTTCCACAACCCCATTTTCACTTCCGGATATTGTGTAAGATCAAAAGAATTTAAAGATCTGAGTTCAGGCTCCAGATAGGTTTAAACCCTGTGCTTATAAATTATGAAGTTGTAGCCAAAAAATAAAAGAAAATTAGTATGGCAATTATCCCTATTGTTAAAGGGAGAAAAAACTCCCATTTATCCTCTGGTTTAGACTTTTTACGTCTTTTATATATAGTTATTAGAATAAATCCTTGTATTAACGTAAGAGGAATATAAACCAAGCATAGGTAAACAACTGGGGCAATAAAATTTCCTCTTTTTATTACTATAACAATAATACATGCAATAAAGCAAATAGAAAATGAGAGGAGATTTAATACGAGATTCGTAAATATTTGACGTAGCATTTTAATGTTTTTTATTTTTAATTACCCCAACTCCCTCCACCAACTCATTTTTACATCGGGGTATTGAGCAAAATCAAAAGAGTTTAAAGAGCGGTATTCGAGCATGCGGCTGTCAAAATAATTCTGGTCTATACCCGGGTAATCAATGCCGTCATCTTCTTCTAATAAGTTGAGGTCTTCGCTAATGAGGTGCACCATTAATTCTGCGTGGGCATGATCGTTCTTGCTAAAATCCTTAAAGAATTTATTTAAGTGTTTGTGTTTTTTTCTTACTTCAACTGGCGCCATGGCATCTAAAAAACCGGCTTGTGGTATTGGGCCATAATGGCTGCTTTCTAAAACGTGCGGCGTAATTATTTTTGTTTCGTAATTATTTAAGTAATCATTTATCTCTTTACCAAAGCGGCGCATCTCTTGTAGTTTCTTTTTAGGTACATGTTGGCGCAACAATAAATTTAAAATTGTGCGAAAGGTATTGTCTTTACCCGAAGGCATAATATTTACTGATCGTATTGGTACTTTGTAGGCAGCCGCAACTTTTAAATAAATTTTTAATAAACCGGCTGTTGTGGTAAGAGTAGTATGGTGACAACTTAAATTTGTAACGGGAATATTATTGTCTTTAAAAATATCTATCTGTGCGCGTAATTCTTTTTCTAAAAGCCCGGGTACTTCTTCAATAGCATTAATATTTAAATTACTAAAGGGACGAAATACTTTGCCGTAACAAAAGGCGTCATCGTTTTGTACGGTCAATGCTTCGCCGGATGAAATAGTAAGATGGCAACCGATCTCGATCTTATCACCAAATCCATTCATTAACTCTTTTACATTCTTTACCGAATCTTTGTAATTACTAATGCAGGCAACAGAATTTACTTTTCCGTTTTTAATAGCGTCTTTTACTCCCTGGTTGATGCTTGGAAATACACCGTAATCATCAGCGGTTACAATTAAATTTTTCATTTATTAATTTTAATAAAATCAGAAGATAACTAAAGATAAAGATATAAAATTTTGCCTGCAAGCAATTAATTGCTGGTATTTGCGTTGCTTAAAATTCAAAAAAGAGCGATAGTAATTGTTTCTGCAGGGTACTTTAAATAGTAATGGCATGCCTTTTGATGCCTTAATGTTAAAAAAAGTGTATTATTGTAAGCGAATCAATCTTTATTTAAATCAATAACTTATGAAAGATGAAACCAGGGTGCACGGATCTATTTTCTTTCTGTTAAAAAAGTTTATTGACCATAGTTTTCCGGCAGGCACTTGGGAAACCTTTTTACAGGAAGCCGGAGCAGAGCCGGATTTTGAAATGACCCAAAACTATCCCTTGGCTGAAATTAGTGCTATACTGAAAGTAGCATCGAGGCATACAGGCAAACCCGCAAATGAATTAAAAGAGGCCTTTGGCGAATACCTGGTGCCTGATCTTTTTCAATTGTATGGGAGCTATTTAAGGCCCGAATGGAAAACATATGATGTATTGATGTATACCGAAAAAATAATGCATGGTGCTGTGCGAAAATTAAACAGTACTGCTAATCCGCCTATTTTAAATGTAACGGCGGTTTCCGACGAATTGATGTTTGTAGATTATTTTTCAAAAAGAAGAATGGGTAGCCTGGCAGTAGGTATCATTAAAGGTATTGCCAGGTATTATAATGAATATGATAAGATCAGTGTTATTCCTACTACAGATCCGGATGCTGAACGGGTACAGATTCGATTGGAGTTTAAATAGTTTATAATTTATTTTGGTAAAGCGTTTTCAGGCGTTTCACCGAAGCGATCTCAATCATAAAACCTACAGGTGAGATTGGCAGAAGGGGATACTCATGTGGCACACTTTCGCGTAAGCACACAAAGGTTTACGGCCTCATAAGATTTAGCGTAAAAATTTTATAGATCAAAAGGGTGGGCTTGTGTGAAGATGATTTTTGTATCTCGCGAAGCGCTTAAATCATCAGGCTTGATCTGTAATGAATTTTAGCAAAATATTATGGAGCCTTGATTTTTTGCTTACTTTTTTATCAAGAAAAAAGTGAGGACAAGAATACATAAGCGGTTTCGTTTTGAATAATCTAAATCGTGATGCGTTTCGACTCTCGGCCCGGGTGAATCTCCGTTCAGACGCGTGCTCAATAAGGCAAAAGCTTAAATTGGTCTTTGCTCTTTTAATTAAATGCTCAGACTAAATTTTAATTTCGAATAAACCTTTCCATTTACCTGGATCTCTAAAAAATGTTCTCCCGCAAAATGTTTACGCGTAGTAAAATCTTTCATCATTTGTTTTTTAGAAATAGAGATCGTTTCTTTTGCATTCAGATCTATTTCTTTTAATTTAAAAACCTTTGGCGAAAGTTCTTTACCTTTTTTACGGTAATGAATAATATAATCCACCACCAGCTTTTGTGTTTTTGTTTTTTCGGAAACAAGCTCGAACGCGAATTCTAAATTTTGCCCAAGATTAATTTTTGGTTTTAAAATTTTAAAATTCTGAATTCTTATTTTCGGATCTTTTTCAAAATCAAACAGCGCTAATGAATTGGCATTTCCTTTTTTAATAAGGCTACGGCTGGCATGTTTTACTATCCAGGCAGTGTGAGGATGTTTTTTATCCCAGGCTTTTAAAACCTGCAGCATAAAATCGGTATTATCTTTTGAATGATCGTTTAAGTGATTGGCTACCGATTTGCGCACATACAATTCGTCATCTGCTTTCAACGCTTCTAAAATACTTTGTGTGCTTTTTGGATTTTTTATTACTTCATCTAATTTAAAAGACCAGGGTAAACGTGGGCGACTACCTTCAGAAGCCAAACGGCGCACATGTGCATTTTTATCTTTAGCCCAGGCATTCATTACTTTAATGGTCTTAGTAAAATCGCGCTTTAAAAATTCGCGAATACCAAATTCAGAAGAACCAAATTGTGTAAAATGTTTTAAAGCATCTAAAGAAGTGTCCACATCATCATGGCCATATATGCTCACAAAATCAGGAAACACCAGGTTGGTATAACCGCGCGGTGTGTTTTGAATCACCTGGCGCATAATGGTAATTGTTTTTTTATAATCGGGTGGCAAATAATTTTTTAAGGTATGCGATGTTTTGCGCATGCGTTCGTTAAGCGAAAGAGGTTCAATACCCAAAAGCATTTCTTTTATAAATTGGTCAGACTTAAAATTTTTATCTACACGTTTAAATTCAGCAGCAAATTGAGTGTAAAAACGTTTGTTAAACATTTCTTTTAATGGTTCCATGTATGAGTGATTGTTTATACGAAGATACTAAACCTAATAGTAAAACTTAACCACAAAAACTCAAAGTAGAAACAAAGTTCCCTGAACTTTTTTTCGTGTTCTGGGTGAAATAACTTTGTGTTCCTGGTGGTTAAAAATAACTTTCTCTGAGGTTTTAGTCTTTAAGTTTCATCCATTCCTTTTAAAAAATCACTTTTTGCATAGTTTTATATTTTCTCCAATAAATACTTAACTATTTGATTATCAATTATAATAATCGACAACAAACGGTTACAAACGCTTCTATCCGCATACAATTATTTAATAACCGAATAAAGTTTGGATGTTGCCGCACCTTTGCATTGTCGATTTGAAGTATTGAATTTTTGAAAAGCTTTAACTATAAAATTTAAATCCGAAAAAAATAAATAATAAACAAATAAAACGAGAAAACATGATGAACATTAAAAATCACGTGCAATTAGTAGGCCGCTTAAGTGCAAACCCGGAAGTGAAAATTTTAGACAACGGAAGTAAGCTGGCACGTTTCGCAGTAGCGATAAACGAATCTTACACTAACAAAAAAGGTGAGAAAGTAACAAACACACAATGGCACACCATTACCGCATGGGGTAGCCTGGCAAATGTAGCTGAGCGTATCCTATACAAAGGTACACAGGTAACTATAGACGGTAAATTGGTTAACCGCACGTTTATTGCAAAAGATGGTTCAAAAAGAACAAGTACAGAAATTGTAGCGAACGAATTATTCGTTTCTTTTCAAAAAGCAGCGTAACCTATTCTTATCCTCCTTTGGATGAGGTGCCCGAAGGGCGGAGGAGGAAACGTGAATAAAATAAGTAAACAATTAAATAAATAAAGTATAATATATAAAAAACAAAAAATCATGAGCACAACAAACAGAGTACAATTAACAGGCAACTTAGGCAGCAACCCTGAAATTAAAATTTTTGATAATGGTAATAAAGTAGCCCGTTTTTCGATGGCAACCAAAGAAGAGTACAAAACAAAAACGGGTGAGAAAGCCGAAGATACACAATGGCATTATGTATCAGCCTGGGGTAAAATGGCTGAGCAAATAGAAGCGGAATTAAAAAAAGGAAGTTTTGTGAGTGTGGAAGGGCGTTTAACTACCCGCAATTATGTGGGTAAAGATGGCCAAAAGAAATATATTACAGAGATAGTGGCCAGTGAAGTAAACTTAAAACAAAAAGAAAACTAATAATTGAGATTTGTTAGTTTAGCCCGGATCGTCATGGTTCCGGGCTTTTTTGTTTTCAATTAAGTTAAAAAACCCGCCACTTATAAAGCAAAAGACACTAACTGATAAACATCATATTAAAGTGCAGAGATTTTTGTATCTTTATTACATAAAATATTTGATAATGAAAAATCTATTTCTATTTTCAATTTTGCTTTTGGCTTTTTCTTGTAGAAAAGAAAAAACCACACCTGAGCCTGTAGATAATTCTAAATTAACGATTAGTTCTACAGCTAATGTAACAACAGTAGATATAAATCCTGATG
>JACDED010000174.1 GCA_013816615.1 Bacteroidota bacterium | reverse complement strand
AGATACAAAGCAACTCACATAATAAAAACCAATGATATCAATAGTTTCAGACAATATAGTGTTGAAATCCCACTGTTCATTGCTTGCAGCGGACTCTCTTTAGGACTATTATCTTTTGGATTTAATTCATTTACCAATTTCTTAGCAGTGAGCCTGGCTTTTTTATTTATTTCCGCAGTATCACGCTGTACCATTGGACCGCCCATCCTAACGTTTTTGGGTTTGTCTATTTTAGTGTTATTGCTATCGGCTTCACATTTGGTTTGAACTTTGGCCTGGCCTTGTACAATTGCAGGCTCACCTAAAACCATCATTTGTTTTTCAAGCGTGTCGCTAATTTGTTTTGCTGTATTGGTAGTGTCGGGTGTTATTATCATTTTTCCAACCTTGTCGTACTCCCCGTCAGCACAACTGCTAAATAATACAGCGCCTAATGAAAGATAAAAAATTACCGCCGCACGTTTTATAAATTTCCAGTTTAAGAATTCAGTGAAAAAATGCTCGAAGCTCATTTCATTCAACTGCTTTTCTTTAAAACGCCCGCAAACGTTATTGGATTGGGGCAGCTCATTAAAAAAATCCTTTATCTGCTCCACACTTTTAGCTGTAAAGTCAACTACATTTTTTTGACAGGACAGGCAAAAAGCCCCTTTATCATTGGGTTTCATATTATCCCAATTTTCGTGGCAGGGTTCGTTGATTGAAATTTTCATGCTTTAGTTTTATTTTGAGATGCGCACTTAAAGATCATTCCATAAAATTTTTAAGGATTAATATAAAAAAACATCGAAAAAACCTCTATTTTAACACTAATATAGATGCTTTTTTGAAAAAGGCTATTATATTTGTTACTCTTGAAAAAAACTTTTTCCATAATTCTGCTCACTATATTCCTCTTTAATTTATGCGGATACCTGATTTTTTTTAAAGCTGCTCAATTTAAGGTTAGAAAAGAAATAAAAGCGCTCCTTAAAAAAAAGGTTCCTGAAAAGGACCTGCATATCATTTCTTTTTCGCTTAAAAACATAAAAAATATTGAATGGGAAAAAAAAGATAAGGAATTCAGATATAATGGAACAATGTATGACGTTGTAAAGTGGAGAAAAGATAAGGATAGCATTTTTTATTATTGTATAAACGACCACCAGGAAACACAATTATTTGCCCATCTTGATGAATTGATAAATAAACAGATAGATAACGAGAAATCACCTAACGGCCGGGCAGCTAAAAATTTACTTAAAAAGTTTTCGGTATTTAAATACATATCCGCTGAAAATTTTGCTTTTGTAACTACACATAATTCAGAAACAGGAAGTTTTATATATTCTATATATTGCTTTCCCGTAGTGATGGAAATACCAACCCCTCCACCCAATTCGTTTATTTAATTTATTTTTTACGTGTGATCTTTCGTAGCTGCTAAGAATGTAATTACCTATTACTGGTTTTTGCAATTTCTTTGCGTGTCTGAAAGAATACTTTAACCTATTTCTTAAAAACGAATTTTTAAATTAAATACCAGTGTAATGAAAAAAATTATCCTTTTAAGTGCATTTATATGCTTTCATTTAAATGCGCAAACACAAAATAATATACCCGATTCATTAAAAAACAAAACGGTTGATCTAAATGAGGTACAGATCATTGATAGTTTAAGCCAAAAAAAAGCTGAATTATATCAACCACTCTCTTCTGTTAAATTAAATGAAACAGAATTAAAACGTGGCACAGGCCTGTTTATGGATGATGCCATTAACACTAATATACCGGGAGTATATATGGAAAAAAGAACTATTTCGGCCGGGCAACAATTCAACATCAGGGGTTATGGAAATGGTGTTAGAGGCACCAATGGTGTAAATAGTAATTTTGACGGGCAAGGATCAAAAGTTTATTTAAATGGCATTGCCATCACTGATGCCGAAGGTATCACCTTAATGGATGATATAGATTTTGGTTCTATTGGAAATGTAGAAGTTATTAAAGGACCTGCCGGCTCACTTTATGGATTGGCGATAGCAGGCGTTGTAAATCTTAAAACCAAAACCGCAGAAAAAGGAAAAGTTGCAATAGGACAGGATTATTTAACCGGCAGCTATGGATTACAACGCTTAACTTCTCATGTTGAAATAGGCGGAGAGCGTTCGTCGGTATTGATCAATTATGGCAATCAACAGTTTAGCGGATATATGAAACATACTGCCGCAAAAAAAGATTTTGTAAATGTAATGGGAGAGTTTCAACCCAATCAAAAACAATCTGTAAATGTTTATTTAGGATATAGCAATAGCTATGAAGAAAGGAACGGAGAAGAGACCATCGGGCAGTATGATACATTAAATTATTCCGGAAATCCATCTTATATCAAAAATAATGCGCATTCAAACGTTATCAGTTACAGGTCAGGCATCAGTCATTCTTATTCATTAAATAAAAATTTCAGCAATACTACTTCTGTTTTCGGTTCTGCTATTGCAAGTAATGTAAGCTCGGCAGGCGGTTGGACAGATAAGTTTCCTGTCAATTATGGTACACGCTCAACACTGGATATGAATTTCCCGTTATCAGATAAATTCAAATTATCAGGTTTGGTGGGTGTTGAATTGCAAAGACAAAATGCTCAAACCATTGGTTATAGCATGGTAGTGGATAGTGCCAACCGTTATGGAAATAATATTGTTGGCCCATCAACGAGCAACAAATATGCAGTATCAAGTACATCCTCGCTGTTCTCTCAATGGACCTTAAAAATGCCGTATGATCTTTCTTTAACAGCGGGCATAGGGTTGAGTAGTATGAGCATTGATCTTGAAGACCGGTTTTATGTAGCAGCAAATAATAAACCGGTAACAAAAATACCAACAAGATACAGTGCATTTTATGGCGATATGTTCTCTCCTTCGGTTGCTTTAAATAAAGTATTTAACAAACAGGTATCTGCCTATGCTTCTTATAATAAAGGATACAAGGCCCCGGTGAGTTCTTACTTTTTTATTCCAACAACAGGACAGGTAAATACAAACCTTGTACCTGAAGAAGGCACACAATTTGAGATCGGTACTAAAGGATCTTTATTGAAAGATAAATTAATTTACCAGGTGGCAGTATTTGATGCTGTTTTTGCTCATAAAATGACAGCCGTTGCAGTGCCATTAAATCCGCCGGCGGTAGGAACTGCTTATTCTTATGTAGCTAATGGTGGAAGCCAGGATAATAAAGGCCTTGAAGTATTATTAAAATACACTGTATTTCAATCAGAAAAAGGATTTTTAAGAGCTGTAAAACCTTTTGCAAATCTTGCTTATTCTGAATTTAAATACGTTGACTTTAAGATGCAGACACTTGACGCTACGAAGAAAAATATTGTAGAAACCGATTATAGCGGTAATCCTGTGGCCGGCGTTCCTCCTGTAACTGCAAATTTTGGACTAGACCTTCAAATGAAATACGGTATTTATTTTAATGTTAATTATAACTACAGAGATGCAATGCCTTTTACTTCTGATAATCTTAATAAAACAAAAGCTTATAGTTTACTGAATTCTAAAATAGGCATGCATTACCTTATTGCTAAACATTTTGATGTTGATGTATTTTTTGGCGCCAATAATATGACGAACACACAATATTATTATATGGTGTTCTTAAATCAATTACCGGATGCTTATTTACCGGCACCAAATAAAATAAATTATTATGGCGGTATAAATTTTAAATTTATTTTTTAATTAGACTAACCGGTAGGTATAGGGCCTACCGGTAGTTTAGATATTTGATCCTGGATGAACCCCTTAACTTTTTTAGATGTGCGTGATCTTAACCTGGTTGCAAAATTTGCCGATAAAATACTATTGCTTCATAATGAAAAAGTATTGGCAAATGGCGATAAACATACAGTGCTCACAAAAGAAAACATAAAAACTGCGTATCAATTAGAACCTGTTATCCATTATGAAAAAAAAAACATGTATCTTTTTTTCTAAACTATTTTTTCTCGTCCTCAAATGATATATCGCCAACCAAAGGTGCCTGTTTTTTAGGCTTTGTTTTGGTTTTAGGTTTTGTATTTGAATTTGAAACTCTTCCTTTAATTTTATTACGGCTTGTATCTGCCCCGCATTTTTTAATTGTATCTGTAGGTGTATAGGCTACTTTGCCCATGCGTACGTGTTCTTTGGGTTTTGTTTGCCCGTTGCTGAACAAGCTAAAACCGAAAACAAAAAAAGCAATGAGTGCAAATTTTTGAAAGTATTTCCATGACCTGAACTGGTCAAAAAAATGTTCGAAGCTTATTTCGTTTAGCTGATCTGTTTCAAAACGTCCGCAAACAGAAGCGGTATCCGTTTTCTTGTAAAAAAATTCTTTTATCTGCGAAATAGTTTTAGTACTAAAATCAACTACACTTTTTTGACAGGATAAACAAAAAACACCTTGATCGTTAGGCGTCATGTTATCCCAATTTTCGTGACAAGGTGTATTGATCGAAATTTTCATGCGCTTTTATTTTATATGAAGATATATACCGAGGTGAATAATTATTTATCGTTGTTTTATTTTATAAAATTTAGAAGAATTATTCACTCGGCATAATGCCACTGTAAGATTTAAATTTAACTCAATTTAAATCAACATTGGCAGTATTTACTGCTACATCGCCCTTCATGTGAATAATTTCCTGTACAGGTTTCTTCGCTTTTTTCTTTTTAATTTTTTTGACCTTTACTGAATCCTGTAACATTTGTGAATGTTCTTTTGCAACATCGGCAGCTAAAGTATCCTGTAAGGGTTTTACCTGCATGGTGGTATCAAAAGCTACCATACCAGCGGTGTGCTGCTCTCCACCTTCAGCCTCTGTTGAACAACTGCTGAATAAAGTAGTGCCTAAAACCAAAAAACATAATACTGCCGCACGCTTTAAGTATTTCCAGCTAATAAATTCGTTTATAAATTCATCAAAGCTTAATTCGTGTAATTGTTTTTCGCGAAACCGACCGCACACACTTTCTGTTTTTGGTTTTAAAACAAAGAAGCTTTTAATTTCGTTGATGGTCTTGCTGCTAAAATCAACAACTGTTTTTTGGCAGGCCAAACAAAAAGCACCTTTATCGTTGGGTGTCATTTTATCCCAATCTTCGTGGCAGGGTTCGTTTATTGAAATTTTCATAGTTTTAATTTATATGAGATACCGAGGTGAATAATTATTTATTGCTGTTTTATTTTAGGAGAATTATTCACTCGGTATAATACCAAGTAAGATTTAAATTTAACTCAATTTAAATCAACATTGGCAGTATTTACTGCTACATCGCCCTTCATGTGAATGATTTCCTGAACAGGTTTCTTCGCTTTTTTCTTTTTAGCTTTTTTTACTTTTACCGAATCCTGTAACATTTGTGAATGTTCTTTTGCAACATCAGCAGCTAAAGTATCCTGTAAGGGTTTTACCTGCATGGTAGTATCATAAGCTACCATACCGGCGGTGTGCTGCTCCCCGCCTCCACCTTCTGTTGAACAACTGCTGAATAAAGTGGTTCCTAAAACCAAAAAGCATAACACTGCTGCGCGCTTTAAGAATTTCCAGCTCATAAATTCGTTTATAAATTCATCGAAGCTTAATTCGTGCAATTGTTTTTCGCGAAAACGTCCACACACACTTTCTGTTTTTGGTTTTAAAACAAAGAAGCTTTTAATTTCGTTGATGGTCTTGCTGCTAAAATCAACCACTGTTTTTTGGCAGGCCAAACAAAAAGCACCTTTATCGTTGGGAGTCATTTTATCCCAATCTTCGTGGCAGGGTTCGTTTATTGAAATTTTCATATTGAATTATTTAGCGTTCTTATCTTCTATCATGGGTTCGCCCATCATCTTTTTATTTTTTGGTTGCGACTTTTTATTTTTATCAGGATCGTATTTTACTTTACCTTTTATGATGTGCATTTCTTCTACTGTATCTTTTTTACACACTTTTTTTGTAGTGTCTTGCGGCACATAAGCTACTGCACCCATTTTAGGACGCATTTCGGGTGGGTGTTTTTTAGCTGTTTGCGCGCTGGCAAACAAACTTAAACCAAACACAAAGAAAACGATCAATGCTACCTTTCTTACAAATTTCATTTTTAAGAACTCGCTAAAAAAATCATCAAAGGTCAAGGCATCCAATTGACTCTCATCAAATCTACCGCAAACAGATTCGTTGCTTTCTTTTTTCTTGAAGAAATCTTTTATCTGTGTAATTGTTTTATTACTAAAATCAACTACATTTTTTTGACAAGACAGGCAAAATGCACCTTTATCGTTAGGCGTCATTTTATCCCAGTTCTCATGGCAGGGTTCGTTAATTGAGATCTTCATAGCGTTTGTTTTATATTTAGATGCAGATCTTTTACCAATTCCATAAATAAATTTAAGAATTTTAAAAGCCGTATAAAAACAGAGTTTTGAGCCAAATTGACAGAGAAACTCCATTCCGGTGACATAGGCCTTTTGAGGCATTAGCTAGGCTTTAGATGGGAAGGAGATATGGAGGAGACCGTGAGGTGTTAATGTAAATTTCGAGGAGCAGATGAGATAATGCACGAAATATAATACGGCAAAGCCACCTTTGTACGCGTGCGGTTCATGGCATAATGCGCGACCTGGTAGGTAGGCACGTAAGATTTAAAGTGTAGTTTTATTAATTTTCAACATTTACAAATAGGCCCTTTTTGATTTCGTATCTTTAAGTAATGAGTCCAAACGATCAAATAAAGGAATTCGCAATAAAGACAGAAAAGGAGTTAGAAGAATGTTGGAATACGCTTGTTTCTCTTAAGAAGAGAACCTTTAATAAAGCCGATGATATAGGTATGTTTCAATATAAGTTAGCATGCATCTTATTTAATATATCAGGAGAGTACAATAAAATTTTATATCAAAAAAAAACTTTAATTAAAAATCAAAAAAAACTGAAGCAAGTTGATTTTAAAAAACAATTTACAGACTTTGAGAATGCCCTTTCCTTTTTAAAATGTCTTATTTATACAGGAAAAACATTAGGGGATGCTTTTGTCTGGATTTTTTACCAAAGTGAGCCTAATCATTTAGCGGAACATCACACTCGACCCAAAAACACTTTATTAATACCAAGAAATGTTGGTGGTCAAGGAGAAGTTAAATTCATTCAAAATATCAAAATTATTCCCGATCATGTTTTGATTTACCATGGGATTACAAATATTCTAACAATTGGCGACTATTCTGTTTTTAACTTGAATACTGCGAAACTTAGTGGTATTGGTGAACTAAAGGCTGGAAAAGTTGTGGAAAACAACTTAACGCTTAACCTTACAATTTTAGGGCATAAATTGGAAATTCCGCGCAAATAGCCCCCTCAAGATCGCACAATACAGCCCCCTCACTTTGAACTGCCATTTTAGTTTAATCTAAATCTGTTTTTGCATTCTTCGGCTAAGTTAGTTT
>JACDED010000050.1 GCA_013816615.1 Bacteroidota bacterium | reverse complement strand
TTTTTTGGTAAAGCCATAATATCCATTTATAATATAGTCCAAATATAGCAAATAAAATCAAATAAGCAAAATTGGACTATATTATATATGAATTTGGTATAACTTTCCCATTCGGAGTTTGCAATTTTACATACTGTTGATCTTTATAATCACCATTACCAACAGCTGTATTTACAACTGTTGTTCCTGGCTGTGCGCGAAGAATAAAACTCAAGCAAACAAATAGGTGAAGCGCAAGTATTCTCATAAAACTATTTAGCTTCATATTATTTTTTCTTTTCTAGTGATTCAAATTTTGCACTTAATGCATTAATTTTCTCTTCTAATTGAAGTATATATAAATACGCTTCTTCTAATTTTTCTACAGTTACTTTTTGTATCTCCCCTATGTTAGCTCCGTCCTTTGCCACTTGGGCAGCAGTTGGCATATTTATTAAATGGTGGTTCTTTTGAATGTAATTCTTAACATCAGAAAGCTCAGGTAATTTGTATTCTTTCGCAAAAACATAATCAGGAAAGTTGTTTAAAGTCACAATTACCTCACGGGCGTAAATCTTTCCATCCGATTTTACTCTTACATCCGCTTTTCCGGTTGTTAAATTATATACTTCAAAAGCATTCGCTAATGTTGTGTATATGCTTACCTGTGCAGTTGATGGAGTTGCTGGTATATAACCGAAATGAGCAACGCCATCTCCTGTCACTTTAAATGTTGTATTAACCTGGTTATTTCCAATGTTCTCAACTTCAAACATTGATAAATTACCTGACCATGTTTTTGCTTTTACAGCTTTACCGTTGTTTACAAAAAGTTCTAAAGCAACATTATTTGCCGGACTATTATTTTGCGCAATACTCCATGTTGGATCACCAATCTGCACATGTTGTGCTGCCTCAAAATAATTTCCTACAATTATTTTACCGCCGCCGTTTCCTAAAGCGGTATTTCTACACATATTAATGTTACGGCCGCAAAAATAATTTATATTTAATGAGTTATTTGTTGCACCTGTTTCATCTACTCCTTCCACTTCAATATAACCACTACCATTCCATCCTGCTGCATACATTTTTAATGCCCCGTTCACATTTTGGTAAGGTGTTGTTAAATTGTTTTGCGCTGATACAAATCCTCCACCGTTACTTAAGATCCATTGGTTTATATTTGGTACTGCACACTGTGCGACAAAGGGCAGACTAACGTTTGATTGTTTACCAACTGTAAAAACATTTGTAGTATTACCTCCAGTTGCAACCGCGGTTAATTTAAATCCATTATTGCTGTCAAACATCATTCCCTGATCAGCATTGAGTGCACCACGAATAGTTGCAGCCCCATTTACATCTAATAATGTTGCCGGCGCAGCAGTTCCTATACCTAATTTTCCTGTAGGTAAATTAATATCACTTCCACTTGCTGTAAATGAAGCAGCCGCTAAATTACCCCATGTGCCATTACCAAATAATACCTGTGTGGCAGAGCCTTGTGTTAAGGCACTTAAATTTCCGGTTGCATCTGTTACTATAACTCTGTTTCCGCTACCCGCCCATGCATTGTTTTTAAATGCGCCGGTACTGTTTAAAATAAAATTGCTGCCAATGGTTAATATGCCGTTTGTATTGATGTTTTCCCGCCACATCTAATTTTTGTGCGGGCGTTGTAGTACCTATACCTACATTGCCGTTAGCTCCACTTATAAAAAAACGACTATTTACTGTGCCATCATAAATAGAAAAATTGCCTGAACCATGGTTACTGCCATTACCTAATGAGTTAAGCGACCATTGTTTACCACCTGTTGTAGTATTAGTTAAAATTAACCCGGCAGATCCCGAACCTGTTTGTGTTATCAACAAACCGTCATCGGCAATCGCAGATGAAATATGCATCTTGTTAAGCGGGCTTACTGTACCTACACCAATATTACCATTGGTACCACTTATCATAAAACGATTGGTTGCTGTTGTTGCATCCTGTATTAAAAAATGGCCCCCGGAAGGTGTATTGTTACCGTTTAGTGAAAACAGTGCCCACTTATGGCCACCATTAAAAATATTATTTAAATATAAAGCAGCGCCACCGGCAGCTTTTTGAGTAATAATTATACCCGTTTCAGCAGAAATTGTTTCTACCTCAATAGGATTGCCTGTTGAAGGGGTTGTGGTCATACCAAAACCTGTTTTCCCGTCTC
Source organism: Bacteroidota bacterium (assembly GCA_013816615.1). Lineage (GTDB taxonomy): Bacteria > Bacteroidota > Bacteroidia > B-17B0 > Aurantibacillaceae > Aurantibacillus. The sequence goes on along the minus strand of JACDED010000050.1, from coordinate 27,900 downwards.
TGTATACGGCAGTAGAGGTTCCCGTTGTATTAAAGTTTTGTGACTTTACAACAATTGTTAATGCCAATAATAGCGCAAAAATTATTTTTCTTTTCATAATAAGGATGATATAGGGGCGAAAGTAAATTTTTAATTAGCCCGAAAAATAAATTCATGATGCTTTACACAGAAATATATATAAGTGGTAGGGTTTATTGAGCGGTTGGAAAAATTAAATTAATTATACTACAAATTATTCTACGCATATACACGTATTAATCTTTTAAAAAACATCCTTAAAACTTAAAATTATTTTGAACTGAAATTGTTGTGGAATTATTTATACGCTATAATTATATTATTCGCTTTTTTATAAATGGTAGGGTTTGTTGAGTGTTTAGTTTTCATAAATTAAAGTAATAACACTGTTACAATAATTAATTTATCAATTATACAACAAAATTATTTAAATAAGTTTATTAAACGTTTTGATTGTAGGGTATATTAAACAAAAAAACGCCTTCCTGAAATTCATGAAGGCGTTTTTAATTTATACCCGCTAAAAATAATTCTTTAATTATTTTTTTTATCGATATTCAGTATTTAATTTAATAACTAAGTGTTATTTTTTTTGTGATAATTGTTTTTTCTGTTTGAAATTGTACCTGGTATAAGCCACGTGAATAATTACTAAGATCAATAGATGTTGGTTTATTATTAATTGTCTTAATTATTCTTCCCATGTTATCAATTATATTTACTGATAAAATTTTTAGATCATCATTGTATTTAATATTAAAAACAGCATTGCTTGGATTTGGATAGATATTTATATCTGCCATATCTTCAGAAAATTTAATATTCTCTTCTGTAGCTGATATTTGATTTGGCGAATTTAGCATCAACCTTGCTTCTCCTATTGGTTTTATTTTAAAACCATATTCCTGCCTAAAACAACCAGTAAAATTCGGTGGATTAAGGTTAAGAAAATTACCTGAAACATTTGTCCATAAAGCGGTAGGTGTAGAAATCAGAGCGGGTGGATCCGAGTACGTATCATACCACTCAATACTGTATTGGGTATTGGACTTTAATTCAGGAATCAATATTGAACCGAGATAGCCCGATATTACTGGCTGACCTGATGGTAGAGAAACTGAGGGTGTATTAGGAGAGCTATATAGGGAATTATAATCGTTTGTTAAATTACTATCATAAAAAGGGGCGCCGCTGTTAGAATTAGAAAAATTTTTCCACCAAAAAGTACGATTCCGAACATAACCTATAACGTGATCTGCATTATTACTCCCTAAATTATCTATTAAGTAATATATTTCTAATTTGTCATCGGTTGTTGTATAATGCCTTGGTACATACTTCCCTGCGTCAAACTCTATATCTTTTACAAACGCCTTCAACGGCTTAAAATGTTGAGTCAAACCATTTCCACATGCATATTTTCGTGGATATGCTCCGGTAGGATTTGAGACATTATCATATGGATTAGGATTAGAATTATCTGGATCAATACTTAATGCCCCACTCCACATTTCCATTCCTACTGTTAATCCACCAGTAAAAGCCGTTGACCAAAGAAGTGTATGAAATGTTGGAGCCATATATTCAGGAAACATTCGATTAGAATAGGTGGTATTAAGATTAAAATGTCCCCATTCGGGCTGAAGGCCCAGTTCGCCGGCCTGGTATGGCTTCCCATATCTTGCTACAGATTGATTAGTTCTGGAAGAAACAAAACCAAATGTATTATCAGTATGAAATATATATGGATGGCCACTCATAAAATCAAGTTTCAGAAGATCGCCTACATTATCACCACCAAGCCCCCAATCATATTCATAAGAAACGGTCAACAAATGATCGCCATGGTTTAATCCAGAAGGATCCTTGATATAATCTAACATTTCTGATAACCAGGGCTTGAAAATATTATCTAAAGCAAAGCTTCCACCCATTTGATCTTTTAAATGCTGAAACTCATTAAACAATTCCAATGCTATAATGTTAGTGGAATAACCATACCGTGCAATTGTATAACGCAGGCGTTTTTTATACGCTGCCTTAGCATTTGCATCTGTAAAGAATTGTGCGATCGACGCAGGGTTTTTTGGGTTAAAAATGATTTTATAATATGGATTTCTATTCTCCCAACCACCATCAGCTATACTATACCCATTGCCAGTATCATCCAACACCCATTGTATATAAAATGGGTCTCCGGCATCGGTTCTTGCTTTTGCCATATCCAATAACTGATCAAACTCCCACATGATTGCCTGGCGGTTAACACCTTTATAATTTGTGCCATAATAATAAGTCCTCTGGGTGCCGGTTTGTGTTGGAATCTGCAATACATCTGGCACAATGGGTTTAGTAGGCGATGCGTCATATACATTGGCTTTTTCATATTCGATCGCATAAGCATGAAACATATTATAAACCCTTACAAGGTTTGCACCTTGTTGGGCTATCCTGGTTTTTATTCTTTCGCGATGCCTTATAAACCTTGATGGATAAGCAAAATTAACCCCGATACATCCATACGATGGACAATCATCAAATGGAATATCCTGGGTTGGATCATCAGAAGTAGTTACAGGCTTGTCATCTACAGGGGTTTGTTCATTTATCCCAACCGCAAGAATTGTTTTTTGCGGTTGTGACGGATCGGGTTGGGTAACTAAAAATTTTTTATTTACACCCAACTTAACAAATCCGGGATTATTTGATGTAATGGTGCTAAACGTTTGGCCTATATTATCCTGGTAATTAATAACTGTACCATAACTTGTTGTAATTTTCCAGGTAACTGTATAGGTTCCTATATATCTTGGTGCAAAACGCACACGCCAATGGTATTGTAAATTTGTATTTTCTATCCAATCAACTGTTAAATAAGTTGGATTAGCAGGTGGTGGATTTGTATTATAACTATACTCCCTATAATAAAATCCATAAACAGTTTGCGATTGCTTTCCCGGAAAAGAAAATGTTGCTTCAACGCTGATCTTATCAGGATCATATGGATTAATACCATTAGCATCTTTAAAATCATTTCCATAACCGTTCGGGCAGGGTAAATCAAGGGTGCTATTATAAGTTAATTTATTGTTTGAGCCAAAAAAATTGTTGATACTGTTTGTTAGATCTGCCGGTAATTTTATGCCTAACTCAAATTTATCGTATAAAGGAATATTATTAAAACCGGCGGGATGATATGAAACAACTTCAATTGGCGATTGCTGAATATATGCAGCGAATGATCCGCTGGAAAAATTTGCAGCCGAACTTCCAGGCAAAATACCAATTGAATATCCTGCTTTCATATCGTAAGCGGCACCATTACTTACATTAACGGTGTTTAATATTGCATTTGGTGCTACATTATTTTGAGAGCCGGAAGAATAAGTTCCTGAAAAATTAACGGGCGGTGAAGTACTTGGTGATACCTGGCTTATTAAATTACAGTTTATTAATAAAATAGAAATTAAAAAAGCATTTTTATGAAAATTAAGTCTATTTACCATGTTATTTAGTTTTTAGCAAATTAATTTCATGTTCTTGCTTATCAATTTGTTTTTGTTGTTCAACCATATGGATAGTTAACTCTTCTATTTTCTTCAATAAAAGTGTATTCATAGCGCCTACATCAATTCCTTTTTCCTCTACCTCTTTTGCACTTGGAATTTCAGGTAAATGCTTATTAGCTTTATAATACTTTTCTACATCATAAAGATTTTGTAATTTATATTCAGGAGCAAATACGTAATCCGCCCAATTAGGCAATCCACTTGCAGTTATATATAATGATTGAGCAACAATTTTTCCGGCAACCGATAATTTATAATCAGCATGGGGTGACTGTGCTTTTGTAGCACCAATATAAACTTGTCCGTTATCTAAAATTGACATCAAATCTGAATTCCCATATCCAAAATTTAATGATGGATTAGTTGCACTACCTTTAAAAGAAATATAATGCATATCTGTTGCATCAACTGTTTTTTGAATCCTTAATTCATTATTATACCAGTTGTTACCAGCAGTATTTCGTTTATCAAATATTTTTAAATACTCTATATTCATTCCTAAACCATTTGCTATTTGAAAGCAAGTTTTTTTATCTCCCGCATTCTGTCCCAAGGTTTGGTTTATGCTTAATGGCACTGCAGAATTAAAAGGGCCTGGGCCAACCTCTATATTAGTTGTCGCCCGAAGACTACCAGTAACATCTAATCTAACAGCGGGGCTTGTTGTTCCAATACCAACATTACCTGTATTTTTTTGAATTGAAAATATACTATTATAATTAACTCCATTGTCTCCTGATCCACCAATTACAAAATTGCCGGCACCCCAAGTCGTATTCCCCTCCCCCAAAGAAAAAAGAGACCATAAATGACCACCAGTGGTAATCGGGGTATTGTTTTTTAAATGCAGAGCTGCTGCGCCTTTTGGATTACTGGTTGCGTTTTGCGTAATCCTTAAGCCTTTTTCCGGCTTGGTTGTTACAATTTCATATTCCTCTGTTGTACTGTTCCAGCTTGCTTGTGAATAAGAAACATATGATAAAGCAATAAAGCTTCCAAAAATTAGTTGTTTTTTCATAAAATGGTTTAATATGGCGCAAACCTAAAATTTATATCATTGATTTTTTTTAGGCACACATAGATTGCGCAAAGTTTTATACAAGTGGTAAGGTTTATTGAGCGGTTTGAAAAATTAATTTGTTACAATTTATTCTACGCGTTTAAACGCATTAATTCTTTAAAAAAGTAGTGTTAAAATTTAAAGCTATTTTTGCCTGAAATTATTGGGGAATTATTTATATGCTATAATTATACTATTTTGCTTCTTTATAAGTGGTAGCGTTTGTTGAGTGCTTAATCTTACTTTAATACTTATTTAAGCATTTTAATTACTATAATTGCATTAATATATAATAATTAAATCAACTGAAAACCAATTTTACATATTTCTCTTTTATACTTCTTATTTTTCTTTCTTCGGTGAGTACAAATGCGCAAACACGTAAAGGTCCCGTCGCTAAATTTTCATTTAATTTAGGAAAGAATTTTGACGAAATAAGCATGCGAAGAGCAAAACTTGTGGGTACAAGCTTTGCTTCAGATCGTTTTGGTAATGAAAACAGTTCTGTTTTTTTACATGGCCATCAATACAGCTATCTTAACCTGGGCAATTATCCTGCTTTAAAAAACAAAGCTGCCTCCATCTCTATTTGGATAAGCATTAATAATGAAATTTGGGCAGGAAAAGGCTACACTGTTAACCCGGTTATCTTAACAAAAACCTGCGATAAAGATGATTTTTTTGAGGCATATGCGATCTATTACATGCCGGAAGGAAATAATATCGGCGCTGGGATGGCTAAAGATTCTACCATTCAATTAGCTATTCCATCTGCCGGAGAATTTGAAAGATTTAAATGGCATCATTTAGTGATGACATATAATGCGCATGGAATGGCTTTTTATATTGACGGGCAAAAACAGGGCGAATTTACCAATGGTTTTGAAATCAAATTTTCTAAAACAGATTCCGTTTTAGTAGGTGTTACCGGAAATAAAAAAAACGACCGGTTTTTAAATGCCTTTGTTGATGATATTGAATTTTATGATTATGTTCTCACAGATAATCAAGTCCTGGATCTATATCATGCTCCAAATCCCAACAAAAATAAAATTATTTTAAAATGGGCATTAGTCTGCGTTGCTCTTTTGTTGTTTGGAAGCCTGCTTTATTTTTTAATTAAACGCCGCATTAAACAGGCAGTAGAAAAAGAAAGGCAGCGGCTTGAATTAAATAATAAATTATTGGAAACAGAGTTACGTGTAAACAGGGCTTCTATGAACCCGCATTTTTTATTTAATTCATTAAACGCCCTTCATAATTTTATTCTTAATAAAGAAATTGAAAATGCCAGCGACTACCTGGTTAAATTTTCGCGCCTGCTACGCAAAATTTTAGATAGCAATATGTACGAAAACATTTCTTTAGAATTGGAAATAGAACTTTTAGAGCTTTACCTGGAAATAGAAAACTTACGATTTGAAGAAAATATTAAATACACCATTACCCATGATACTGCTTTGTCAATTGCTACTACTCACATTCCGATAATGATGTTACAACCTTTTGTTGAAAATGCAATATGGCACGGCTTACTTACAAAGACAGGCGAAAAAACGATAAACATTTCCTTTTCAAAATATGAGGAAAAATATATCTATTGTATAATTGAAGATAATGGTACGGGTCGCAAAAAAACCAGCCCCGATCTTTTTGAAAGAAAATCGATGGCCACTTCTTTTATTTTACAAAGATTAGAATTATTAAACAAGATCTATTCTATAAAATGCAGTATGCTAATTGAAGATAAACCGAATAATACAGGAACAGTGATAAAAATTATATTACCCATCTTAACTAATTAAATATGCTTTTACGCGCAGTAATAATTGATGATGAACAAAAAGGCATTAACACTTTAAAAATATTAATTGAAAAATATATTGAAAATGTAAAGGTGGTTGCAGAATGCACTAAAGCAAGTGATGGAATTATTACAATAGAAAATTATAAACCCGAAATTGTTTTCCTGGATATTAATATGCCCGAAATGACAGGATTTGAATTGCTGGAAAAATTAAGCTGGAAAAATTTTAACCTGGTATTTACAACTGCGCACCAGGAACATGCGCTAAAAGCTTTAAAGATAAACGCTATTGATTACCTCTTAAAACCAATCGATTATAAAGAATTACAATTTGCAGTAAATAAAATAAAAATACACCTTGCCGAAAACAAGATCAATCAAAATCAATTTGATTATGATAAGCTGATAAGTACAATTAATCAATATCAACGCAAAAAAATTGTCATCAATTCTAAATCAGGGATCGAATCTATCGATCTGCCCGAAATTGTTTATTTAGAATCAATGTCTAATTACACACAGATCCATTTAAATGCAGGCCAACCTATTTTAACTTCAAAAACACTTAAAGAATTTGATAATCAATTATGTAATTCTGATAAAAATTTTATACGGGTACACAACTCCTATATTGTTAACCTTCATAAAGTAGCAAGGTATTTAAAAGATGACGAAATGATTATTATGGCTAACAATCAAAAAATACCATTGGCAAAAAGCAGAAAAGATGAGTTTTTTGAGTGGTTGAAGTTGTAAGGCATCGTTGGATACAATTTTTATCTCCCTTGCAGAAACGAAAAAAGCCCTTCTAGCTAAGAAGGGCTTTTTAAATTAAGACGCTAATGACTCAAGCTTATTCGGTTTTAACCAGCTTCTTACGTATTATTTGATTATTTGCGTTTTGAATTTCAATTAAATAAATAGACGCTTTAAAATCAGAAAGATTAATATTTGCTAAAGAACTGTCCACAAACTTTTTATTATAAACAATTTTTCCTGTAAGATCAAAAATCCGTATAGTTATCGTTTCGCTTATACCCGTAGTGGTAATAGAGATATTACCGTTTGATGGATTTGGATAAACATCTGCATTCCAATAGGCTTTAGCATTCTCATCTTTCTTGGTTACATCAGTGGATAGAAATCTTTGAGATGGAGCAGCAGGATAACTGTTTGGGGATGTACATTCGGCGCCATAAATTGATTTATCAGAAAGCGATGGTGTAGGCCCACCCATTGTAAAGGGATTAGGACCGCCATTTGTAACAGGTAAGCCTACTGGAGGGCTTGTACCCCATATAAATGAATTTGGAAAAGCGGGGCTGCTTGCATCAACAAATGTTTGCCAATTGTTAGACCAAACATGCGGCATTGTATTCCAATTATCGCTCCACTTGTTTCCACTACTAAGTGTACTGTTACCTTGTACACCAATTACACCCTGGTTTACAAGGGATAGTCCTTTAAGCATTTTTTGGTTTAAATTGTTATTATTCCAAATAGTGCTCGGTTGCGACCCTTCAAATTCAAAACCCACAATAGCATCAGATACAGTATTACATGTTAAGCGAGGTGAAGTATTATTACCTGAAATATTATATGCCGATCTGATTAATTTTAAACGTGTGTTCCAACTACCATTATAACCACTACCCGTAACAGTATTCTGATCAATATTAAGATTGTCTTTACTATTACTTACATAAATACCAAATTGATCGGCGCTTGGTTGAACTACGTTATCATTGCTAATTAAAATGTTATTTCCACCAATCGTCATCGGATAATGCGCCATTGCATCTACTTTTATTCCACGGTAGGCACGATCAATTTTATTACTATTTATATCGCAATTCCCAACTATTTGCCAATTAGCACCATTAACTCCATCGAAAGTAATTGCTTGTCCACAATATTCTGTGTTAGGATTTAATGATGTTGCACTGGTTACTTCGGGGCCGAAGTAATTTTGATTTATCGTTATTTTATCTGCATAGGTTCCATTGCTAATATTATTGGCAACATTATACGGGCCGCTTGTAACATTCATCCATAGATTATAATCAATGTTGTTAAATTCACAATGTGAAATATTGTTTCTAAAACGGTTAGATTCTGTAATTATACCAATAATTCCAGGCCCATAACCGCTAAAAACATTTCGTGTACTTCTAAACAAAGCATATTCAATATCCACGTTAAAAACACCTTTTATATTAACAGCGTCCCAGCAATTCCAAAAACGGTTTCCAAAATCAATACTAGGTGAAGTTCCAGATGGTGAAAGGCCTAGTCTTGCATTCATTTGACTGTTAACGATATGATCTATACCACGTCCTCCAAACCATCCAGAACTGATCATATAACGTTGCATATTTTGAAACACGTTATTTGCTGTACTAAAACTGGCGTTTGTTATTTCAATTCCTTTACCTAAACCATCAAACAAATTAAAATACGAGGGATTATTTGCTATAAATGCCGACGTGCCTCCTATTACAACGCCGGTATTTGGGGCGCTACCGGCAACATTTCCAACGTCATTTATTTTTATACCAATATGTCCGATCTGATTAGAAAACAAAACAGGATTGGAACATGAGGCCTTTAAAAAACTTTGCGCGTAATTTTGTAGATTATACGGTGGTGCAAGACCAGTAGTTGGGCTTGCTGCAAACCTTAAACCGTTAGCAGTAATATCAGCAGTAGGCCAGCTAATTGGATTAGGATATTTTGTAAACGGTAAATTTCTACTTGTAAAAACGCATTCTGTTAATGGTATAGTTAATGTAGTAATTGCAGGATCGGCATTATGAATATAAATACCAATGTAATTTTTATTAAACACTACCTGGTTTATACTAACCGGTTGATTTACTTGTGAAGTAGCAAGAGAAGTACCGGCAACATCTATTGCAATTTCAGCATCTTCAATAAGACTTGTTGTATTTGGCATATTAAGTGTGCCAATAGTTCCTCCGTCCTGAATTTCAAAACCCTTCCACATATTAATACCACAAGCGTAAACATGTACATGCGATAAATATAAAGCAGCATTGTTAGGCACCGTAATTTTTACACCCGGCAGAGTTAATATTTCAAGATTTTGAAGTATACAACCATTACTTACCGTAATATTATTTTCAACCAAATAAGAACCACCATTCATATTTGAAGTGATACTTGTAAGAGGCGTTAAACCCGTTGTTGGTTGCGAGCAACAATTAGATGCCATTGTTACAGCCAATGTTGCAGTATTAGGACAACCACCGGGAGAAGAAGCATTTACTGTATAAACAGTAGTTACTGTTGGGCATACGGTTACTGTAGAACCAACTGGTCCTCCGGGTTGCCATGTAAATGTTGGTGGCCAGCCCGCAAATGTTGAAGTAGCAACAATTGGTGTACATGATCCGGCATTGGTGCACAATGTTACATTAGGTGCACTTATCGGAATAACAGTTCCGGGATAAAAAGCAAGCGTTGACGTATTTACACAACCATTAGCGCTTGTACCAGACACTACAACCGTTTGTGAAGGTGTAAGATTTATAACAAGAGGATTAACAGTAGGAGATCCCGGGATAGAAGTCCAGGTATAAGTTGAGCCTCCGGATGCTGTTAAAGTATTAGCAATTCCTGCACAGGTAAAAAAAGTATTTGGAGTGATTATTATTGTTGGAAGCGGCATGGTGTTAACCGTTACACTTGCAGTATTTGTACAACTATTTGGAGCTGTACCAATAACAGAATACACATTAACCGGTTGATAAGGCGCTACAATAGCAGGGTTTAACGTAGTTGTGCCGCTACCCTGGAGCGACCAGGTATAGGTATTTGCACCAAAACCAAATAGGTAAACTGGCGTGCCCTGGCAAACTAAAGTTTGAGATGGAATAATACTAACAACAGGCGAAGGCAAAATTGTTACAGGCAGACTGCCGGTATTTAAACAAACAGATGAATTAGCTACAACGCCAATATTTACAACACCTGGCGTAGCATTTAAAGGGGCCGTTACACTTATTACATTTGAATTAGGGTTTCCTGTAACTGTAAGACCGCCCCCTAAGCTCCACACATAACCTGTTGCCCCTGCAACTGGTGCTACAGAATATACTGCAGTTGTTCCAGGACAAATTGTAGGGCTGCCAGCAACGTTTACTGGTGGCATCTGCCATCCTTCAACTGAAAGAGCGCTTCTATCCATACCAGCTTGTGGCGAATTTGATCGTGTGTGAACTATAATATAATTGTTATTTCCATTATTACCTGCATTCCAACCAGTGCATCTTACCCAACTTACAGCATTTGCATTATTGTAACCAACATATGTTAATGACTGTGCATAATTTGTTGTATTTGGGTTTTGCCACCAACCAGATCCGGATTGGGAAGTTGTATTTTGAAAAATTTCAATAATACTATTATCTGCCCGCATATAAAGATTTAAATAGAACGGAATAGTTGTTACAGCAAAATCAATGCGATAATACAAATCAATCGTTCCAGGTGTACAGCTGTGTCTCGAAAGACTGCCATTGCAATTTAAATTCGGATGTGTAATCCAATCGTAGGCAGGATTATAATTAGCGCCGCCCCACCATGGCGGATTTACCTGGGTTCCACATACAACAGCTGGCACGTATGGACCAATTATACTGTAAGAAACTTTCCAGTTTTGATCCTGTGTACCATAAGGTAAAGCGAGGCCGGTACCAGGTGGGTGATCTCTCCCCCCATTAAAATAATATCCACCAGGGTTTTGACCGAAAATATTAAAAGCATATAACATACTTAAAATAATAATTAATTTTATTTTCATAATTCTTAAATTTTAATGATTCACAACAAAATTACAGCTAAGCTTTTCTGAAAATTTTATTAAGAAGCATTTCGCTTCATCGGGTATATATCTGGTTAAGTTCTCTGAGCAAGTGTAAATCGGTCAAAAAACAAAATATTTTTACAAAAAAAATTTTGAAAGTTAATATTTTTAGCCATTAACCATTTTCAGCATATAAGTGGTTAGCTTTTTTGAGTAACTAAATAAAACCTTTTGCAAATATTGAAATTATAATAATTATAATTGCATCCAGCATGTTCTATAAAAAACTAAAGCCAGGCTTACTTATATTTCTTTTCTTTTTATTCTTTGTAAGCTCTTTTAAGTCGCAGGAAAAAAAAGGACCTGTTGCAAGATTCACGTTTAATGACCGAACGGATTACAATGAAATAAATAATAAAAAAGTAAAGCTTGTTGGTGTAGATTTTACAGAGGATAGATTTGGCAACCCGGCCAGTTGTGTTTATTTTTCCGGGCACGAATTTAGTTATGTTAATTTGGGAACTGATAAAACGCTCAAACCAAAAAACGGCAGTGTCTCTTTTTGGATAAAAATGGAACGCCTTGCTTATTCAGGTGTAGGCGCAAATATTAATCCTTTTATATATACAAAATGTGCTAATAGGGAAGACTACAATGAAGCTTATGCTGTTTCTTTCAGTACAGACTCTGAGCGCATTTGTGCTGCAGGGTCACGCGATTCGCTAAAACAGGTTTCTATTTATTGTATGGATAAGTTCAAACGATTTACATGGCATCATTTGGTTATTTGTTACGATTTTGATTTCTTATACTTATTCATCGATAATAAACTGGAAGGAAAAGTGCAAAAAAAATATGAAACACAATTTAATCCATTAGATTCTGTGATGTTAGGACACACAGCCAGCAAAAAAAATGCGCGATACTTTAATGGCTTGATGGATGATGTGGAGTTCTATGATCGGGTACTTACATCAGACGAAGTTTCAGAACTTTATAACGCCCCCAATCCAAATAAAAAAATGATCCTGTTAAAATGGATCCTGGTTTTGGCATCAATAATAGCTACTTTAATTTTATTATACCTGTTAATAAAACACCGTATCCAGGTTGCAGTAAAAAAAGAAAGAAGAAAATTAGAGCTTCATAATAAATTATTGGAAACAGAATTGCGTGTTAACAGAGCACTTATGAACCCGCATTTTGTTTTTAATTCGCTTAATGCCTTGCAAACATTTATTCTTAAGAACGAGAATGATCGCGCTAATAATTATCTGATTAAATTTTCTAAGCTCATGCGTAAAATCCTTGAAAACAATGTTGCAGAAAGTATTCCATTAGAAATGGAAATTGATCTTATACAAAAATATCTTGAGATCGAGGATCTTAGGTTCGAAGAAAATATTATTCACACTATTACTATTGATCATGCTATTCACACGGCTTCATTAAAAATTCCTATTATGATGATACAGCCATTTATTGAAAATGCATTGTGGCATGGCCTGCTTAAAAAGAAAGGAAGCAAAACATTAAACATCTCTTTTCATTTACATGCCGTACATTATCTACAATGTATTATTGAAGATAATGGTATTGGAAGAAAAAACAATGCGGTTGCAAGTTTTGGAAAAAAATCTATGGCAATTAATTTCGTTAACCAAAGACTTCAGCTATTAAATAAGATACATAATTTAAACTGTGATCTTGTTATTGAAGATAAACCTAAGGGAAGCGGCACGGTAGTAACTATTAATTTACCGATACTAACATAATATTTAACTCCGCCATTCTAATAATTATTTGTAAAGTAAATATATCTATGTTTTTAACAGCAGTAATAGTAGACGACGAGCAAAAAGGTATTGATGGCATTAGCATTCTTATAAACAGGTATGTGAAGGATCTAAGGATAATTGGATGCACAACAATTGCAAGCGATGCTATTAAAATGATTGAGAATTACAAACCAGATATCGTTTTTTTAGATATTAATATGCCTGAAATGAATGGCTTTGAATTACTTGATAAGCTGGAATGGAGAGATTTTAATCTTGTATTTACCACAGCGCATGAAGAATATGCATTAAAGGCGATCAAAGCCAAAGCTTTTGATTACCTGCTTAAGCCAATTGATCATGAAGATCTTTCAGAAACTATTAACAGGATAAAAAACAACAGGATAAAAAACGAAAAAAACAATAGTTTGAGTGACTATGAAAATTTATTTAAAAACATTAATTCCGAAGCAAAAGATAAGATTCTTGTAATATCAAAAGCCGGTATTGAATCGCTTGATATTACCGAAATAATATGCCTGGAATCCCAATCTAATTACACAAAAATTTATTTAAATAATTCCCAAACTATCATCTCAACTAAAACTTTAAAAGAATTTGATATCATGTTATGCGCTACTGACCAAAATTTTATGCGGGTACATCATTCTTATATTATCAATCTGCAAAAAGTGGCAAGGTTTTTACCAGGTCAGGACAATGTAATTATGTCAGATAATCAAAAAATACCGGTATCAAAGAGGCGAAAAGAGCAATTCTTTAAATGGTTAAGCGTATAGCGCTTGTTTTATATACAATTAACACTTAAAATCTTTATCTTTGGCGCCGTGAAAAGAAAAATTATAATAGGCACGCGCGGTAGCGAACTGGCTTTATGGCAAGCCAACTACACAAAAAATTTATTAGAAGAAAAAGGCAACGAGGTTGAAATTAAAATTATTAAAACTGCCGGCGACAATTCTCAACAATACGATACCAGTTTTGATAAACTGGACGGGAAAGGTTTTTTTACAAAAGAGCTTGAAGAAGCTTTATTAAAAAAGGAAATTGATCTTGCCGTGCACTCACATAAAGATCTGCCAACTGTTAGTCCTGACGGTTTATTAATTGCCGGCGTTTCAAAACGCGAAGATCCCTCGGATATTTTAATTATTAATGATAAAGCTGCTGATGATAAACTAAAATTCGGGCTGAAAAAAAATGCGATCGTTGGCACCTCATCTGCAAGAAGAAAATCGCAATTATTAGCATTCAGACCAGATATACAAGTTAAAGATCTGCGTGGTAATGTACCAACACGTATAAATAAATTACGTGAAGGCGGTTATGATGCTATACTCATTGCAACTGCAGGCGTTGAACGTTTGGAATTAGAACTGGATGAATTTACAGTTGAGAAATTAAATCCTGAAGAATTTGTACCTGCGCCTGCACAAGGTGTTTTAGCCTGGCAAACGCGTGAAGATGATCATTCACTTCTTGAAGTTATTGATACGATAAGCGATCTTGATGTTTTAATTAAAATAAATATTGAGCGCCAGTTATTAAATATGTTTGATGGTGGCTGTCATTTGCCTTTTGGTGCTTATTGTGATACCGAAATGGATGACGAAGACCGTTTACGTTTTAAAGTTTGGATAAGCGTTGCAAAAGAATGGAACGACCAACCTAAACAGGTTTATTTTGATACATTAGATACAGATGGTTTTGTAGACAGAATGTACGAGCATATTAAACACATTAAACCAAAAAAAATATTTATTACTAAAACATTTAAAGAAGGTGAGTATTTAAATACAGCTTTAACAAAATTAGGTTTTGATATACAGGGTAAAAGCTTAATTGAATTTAAAAAAATTACCATTAAATTTTTACCGAAAACAGATTGGATCTTTTTTAGCAGTAAACATGCTGTGCGTTTTTTCTTTAATCAAAAGCCAGAGTTATGGCCCGGCGTTAAATATGGTTGTGTTGGAAGCTCTACAAGTGCTGAATTACGCGCGTTTGGGCATCGTGCTGATTTTATTGGCCAAAGCACCGATATTAAATTGGTTGGCAAACAATTTAGCAGTAAAGTTGGTAATGCCCGTGTTTTATTTCCAATTGCGCGTGGCAGCATGCAAAGCATACAATGGCAAATGGTAAAGCGCGAAAACGTAGTTAACCTGGAAGTGTATGCTACTTTAAACTTGAGCGAAGAAATTTCGACTGAAAACGAAATAGTAATTTTTACAAGTCCAAGCAATGTAGAATCTTATTTTGAAAAGAATACATGGCAAGCTCATCAAAAAGCAATTGCAATGGGTGAAGCAACCGGTAAGGCTTTGGAGAAATTAAAAATTAAAAAATACATTATGCCGCGTAGCTTTGATGACCTTGGAATGATACAGGCCGTTTTGGGGATGCCACATGTTTAAATGATACTGTCACTTCGAGCGAAGTCGAGACATATCTAGGCTTCTCGACTACGCTCGAAGTGACAAAAAATATTATAATAAATCGTTCGCTAAATTAGCAAGCTCACTTCTTTCACCTTTTTCTAAAGTAATGTGTGCGTAAAGTTTTTGCCCTTTTACTTTTTCGATCAAATAACTTAAGCCATTACTTTGCGCATCTAAGTAAGGTGTATCAATTTGATGAATATCCCCGGTAAAAATAATTTTTGTATTCTCACCTGCTCTTGTAATAATGGTTTTTACTTCGTGTGGCGTTAAATTCTGCGCTTCATCCACAATAAAAAACACATTACTTAAGCTTCTGCCACGAATATATGCCAAAGGACAAACCACTAATTTTTGAGACTCGATCATCTCTGCAATTTGTTTATGCTCTTTATCTTTTTCGCTAAAGCAACTGCGAATGTATTTTAAATTATCCCAAAGCGGTTCCATGTAAGGATTTAATTTACTATTCACATCGCCGGGCAAATAACCAATATCCTTATTACTTAACGGAACAATAGGACGTGCTAAATAAATTTGATGATAATTTCTTCTCAGCTCTAAAGCGCCAGCCAGCGATAATAATGTTTTTCCTGTTCCGGCAACACCTTGTATACTTACCAGTTTAATATCCGGATTCATGATCGCATCCAAAGCAAAAGATTGTTCTGCATTTTTTGGGATCACACCAAAGGCTGAAGTTTTAACAACCCGATTTAATGTATCTTCTTCGGCATTATAACGGGCCAATACACTTTGCGAACCATTTTTTATAACGTAATAATGGTTAGGTAAACTTTTTATGCCTTTTAAAATACCTTTTGCTTTTGCGCTGCCCTGATTGTAAATAGTAGCAATCTGTTCGGCAGTTGCTTTTATATTTTCGGTGTTACCAGTATATAGCTCATCAACGGTTTTAATTTTACCTGTTTCGTAATCTTCAGCATTTAAGCTTAAGCTTTTTGCTTTGATACGAAGATTAATATCCTTGGTAACTAAAACTACTTTTCTGCCGGGGTGTTGCTCGGCAGTATATAAAGCACAATTTAAAATGCGATGATCTGCTTTTCTATCTGCAAAAATACGCTCAGCATTTATTTTGGAAGAGAAGTTCATCTCTATCTTAAACTTACCACGATTGGGGCCGTTTATGGCTGTCCACTCCTGTAAAGTATTGTTACCACTAAGTTTATCGATATAACGGGTAAATTCCCTGGCTGAAAAATTCTTTGTATCGTTACCCTTCTTAAAATTATCCAACTCCTCTAAAACAGTTATTGGAATTACCACATCATGTTCTGCAAAATTTTTAATTGCTGTGTGATCGTAAATAATGACAGAGGTATCTAATACAAAGATCTTTCTTTCGCTGATACTTGCCTTGCTGGTTTTTTTGGCCATAGAAATAAATAAATAACTTATGGTAAAGCTATTAATCTAAAAATGGTTTTAAATAGGGCTTAAAAATTGATTTGAACAGGAGATTGTTTATTCTACAAGAATGGTTATTAGTATTTTACCTAAAATTGCATTTAACTCGTTATACAAAAAAAAGAAATTAGTTTTTATTTGGGCGCCTTTTCGCGCTTCTATCTGCCCACATGCTGGCTCACCAAGCCACCGGCTTGCTGCCCTGCTTCGCTACGGCTTTTTGCCCTTCGGGACAAAAGAGCTTCCCCTCCGTATCGCGGGCGCAAACGGCCTACTGCGCCAGGGACATAAAGGGTTTAGTTCTTTTTCGGCTTTTTCAGCCGAAAAAAACCGTAGCGAAGCGAAGCCCGGTGTGGCCCGCCCGGGCGCCCAAATAAAAATTTTACTTTGTTGTAGCTGAACTACTAACAAAAAAGCCCTTTGTAAAATTACAAAGGGCTTTTTTTATTATATACAATTCTATTATTGAGCTTCTAATTTTTTGCCCATACGTTTTCTTTCGTTCTCTTCAAGATAAATTTTACGAAGACGGATAAACGAAGGTGTAATTTCTACATACTCATCACCCTGGATATATTCCATTGCTTCTTCCAAACTAAATTTAATTTTTGGAACGATACGCATTTTTTCATCTGTACCTGAAGCACGCATGTTGGTTAATTGTTTCTCAGTACAAACGTTAACTACTAAATCATCAGGACGAATGTGCTCGCCAATGATCATACCCGGATAAATTTCTTCACCTGCTTCAATAAAGAATTTACCACGATCCTGTAATTTATCAATTGAATATGCTACTGCATTTCCTTTATCCTTGCTAATTAATACACCAGCAATACGGCTGGGGATTGGCCCTTTCCAGGGTTCAAACGCTTTAAAACGGTGCGCCATAATAGCTTCGCCTGCTGTTGCAGTTAAAACGTTATTACGTAAACCAATAATACCACGGGCAGGAATCTCAAACTCAATGTGAGTAAGATCTCCTTTTGGTTCCATGATCAATAAATTTCCTTTACGTTGGCTTACAAGGTCAATAACTTTACTTGAAGATTCTTGTGGAACGTCAACCGTTAACACCTCAATAGGCTCATGCTTAACACCATCAATTTCTTTAATAATTACTTGTGGCTGGCCTAATTGTAACTCATAACCTTCGCGGCGCATAGTTTCAATTAAAACAGATAAGTGAAGAATACCACGGCCAAACACTAAGTAAGAATCAGGAGATCCTGTTTCTTCAACGCGCATTGCTAAGTTCTTTTCTAATTCTTTATATAAACGATCACGTAAGTGACGAGAAGTAACGAATTTACCATCTTTACCAAAGAATGGAGAGTTGTTAATGGTAAACAACATACTCATTGTTGGCTCATCAATATGCATGGTTGGCATTGCTTCCGGATTTTCAAAATCAGCAACGGTATCACCGATCTCAAAACCTTCAATTCCTGTAAAAGCACAAATATCACCGGTTTCGGCTTCTGTTACTTTCATTTTACCTAAACCATCAAAAATAAATAGTTCCTTAATTCTTGTTTTTTGAATACGGCCATCGCGTTTTACAACACTAACAGGCATATTTTCTTTTATAATTCCACGGAAGATACGACCCACGGCAATACGGCCAATGAAAGAAGAATAATCCAATGAAGTAATTTGGATTTGTAAAGTTCCTTCGCGTTTTGGCGCAGTAGGAATTTTTGCAATAATTGTATCTAATAAATAAGTTACATCTGTAGTTGGTGTTTTGTAATCAGGGCCCATCCAGCCTTGTTTACTAGAACCGTAAACAGTTGGGAAATCTAACTGATCTTCGTTTGCATCCAAGTTAAAGAATAAGTCAAAAACGTTATCATGCACCTCTTCAGGACGACAATTTGGTTTATCAACTTTATTAATAACTAAAATTGCTTTTTTACCTGCAGCAATTGCTTTTTGTAATACAAAACGCGTTTGTGGCATTGGCCCTTCAAAAGCATCCACTAAAAGAATAACGCCGTCAGCCATGTTCATCACACGTTCAACTTCACCTCCAAAGTCCGCGTGACCAGGAGTATCAATAATATTAATTTTAGTTCCTTTATACTGTACCGAAACGTTTTTTGCAAGAATTGTAATTCCACGCTCACGTTCCAGGTCATTGTTATCAAGAATAAGTTCGCCTGTAGCTTGATTATCACGGAATAAATTACACTGATGTAAAATTTTATCTACTAAGGTTGTTTTCCCGTGATCTACGTGGGCAATAATGGCAATGTTTCTAATTTCAGACATGTTTTGTTTTTTAAGCGCCGCAAAGATACGACTTTTATTGGTTAAAACACTTTATTACAAAGGATTATATAAATTTTTCTTGCTACTTTTAACAATTAATTGGAAAAAAATGTAAATACTCAAAACACACTAAACCCCGCCAAGTGGGTGGACCTATATTCCGATTATTTATATAAATACGCTTATTACCGTGTAAATAACGACGAACTTGCGCAGGATCTTGTTCAGGATTGTTTTTTAGCAGCGCTTAATGGGGCTGAAACCTATAAAGGTAGCGCATCAGAAAAAACCTGGCTGGTAAGCATTTTAAAAAATAAAATTATCGATCATTATAAAAAAGCTTCAACCAAAAACGAATCGCCATTGCAATTGAGCACTTATGATGCGCCCTCCTACGACTACTTTTTTGATAAAGAAGCAAAAGGACATTGGAAAAGTGATACAAAACCCAAAGAATGGGCTGCTACAGAAAATAATTTCGATACAAAAGAATTTTATAAAACGCTTGAGAAATGCTTAGAGCAACTCCCTGAAAAATGGAAAGGTGTTTTTACAATGAGCTTACTGGATGATGCAGAAGCAAAATCAGTTTGTAAGGAATTTGAGATCAGCTCGTCTAACTTTTGGGTGATCATACACCGCGCCAAGCTGCAGGTTAGGGCCTGCTTAGAAAAGAACTGGTTTAAGCTATAATGGAAGAGCTAAAAGAACATACACATAAATGGTATACCTTTGGGTGTAAAGATGCAACTTACCTAACTGTAAAAGCTGAGTACGCTAAGCTTTCCTTTTCAGAAAAAGTTTTACTTCACTTTCACTTAATAATTTGCAAATATTGCCGCTTTTTTGTTACCCAAAACAAGAAAATTAACAGTCTTTTCAAGGCTTCGTACGATAATAACGAGGTAAAATTATCGGATGCTAAAAAACAGGCTCTAAATCAACTAATTACAAAAAATATAAAAAAAATTTAAGTTTTTTTGTAAGGAATTAAATCCAATTTAGACTATTAATACGTAAATTCATATAAACCTTTAAACTAAACTAAAAATGGAAAAAAAATCAGCATTAGTTACTTGCTCTATGATTGCAGGTGCTTTATTAAGTGTATCAGCAATTAAAGCTAACACAAACAGTTTATTAAATTATAACGGTTTAGGAACTGCCGGTGAAGTTCGTACTTCATTAGTTAAAACTATCGAATTAAATTGCGGCGAGAAAAAAGACGCAACTAAAACTAAAGATGCAAAATGTGGTGAGCATAAAGATGCAAAAACTAAAGACGGTAAATGTGGAGAACACAAAGACGCAAAAACTAAAGATGGTAAATGCGGCGAGAAAAAAGACGCTCCTAAAACTAAAGATGGCAAATGCGGAGAAGGCAAATGCGGAGAAAAGAAAAAAACTGAAACTCCAAAATAATTAAAAACTAAAACTCAGCCCCTCTCCAAAAAAGAGGGGTTGATTTTTTGCAGTTATGCAACTAAAAGATAATAAACATATAGGCATTGGTTTTAGAAAAGATTTTTCGGAAGAATTTTTAGCTTCCGATGTTCTTAAACCTGCATTTATTGAACTGGCGCCTGAGAACTGGATAGGCATGGGTGGCTATTGGAAAAAACAATTAGATAAAGCCGCGGAAAAATATCCCATCACCTGCCACGGTTTATCGTTATCAATTGGCAGCCCGGATGATCTTGATCTTGATTTCCTTCACAAAATAAAAAAATTCATTAAACAATATAATGTACAGATCTATTCTGAACATTTAAGTTATGCAAAGTGCGATAATGCACATTTGTATGATCTTTTACCAATACCGTTTAGAAAAGATGCCGTGAAACATATTATTTCGCGCATTAAACAAGTACAGGATGTTTTGGAAATGCCTTTGGCACTAGAAAATGTTTCTTACTACACACCGGTTGCCGCCGAAATGGATGAGGCAACTTTTATTTCAGAAATTGTTAATGGATCGGGATGTAACATGTTATTGGATGTAAATAATGTTTACGTAAATTCATTTAATCATAAATATAACGCTAAAGAATTTATTACAAAACTGCCTTTGGATAAAGTAAGCTACATTCATATGGCAGGCCACGAGCAGATCTCAGACACTGTTATTATTGATACGCATGGCGAAGCAGTAATTGACCAGGTATTTGATCTTTTTGAATACACTACCGGATTATTAAAACCCGTACCTGTTTTATTAGAACGCGATTTTAATATTCCCGAACTGAAAGAACTACAAGGCGAAATTACAAGAATGGAAACTATTGTTTCAAAAACCTGGAAAAAAGAACATGCCATTGCTTAAAGAAGATACGCACGCACAACAATCCAAACTGGCGCACTATTGCAAAACAGGCATCAAACCTGATCTGATAGGAGTGATAGAGGAGAATCTTCACCATTACCGCCGCTTGGTCTTTAATATTGGTATTGATACTATTGAAACCGCTTATCCCATAACGTATCGCTTCTTGCCGGATGAGATCTGGGATAAACTGGTTTACGATTATTACGCCGAGCATAAATGTAAAACGCCACAGGTTTGGCGCATGCCACTCGAGTTTTACGAATACTGCGTTGAAAAAGATATTCAATCAAAATTGAATATGCCTTTTTTAAACGACCTTTTACATTTTGAATGGCTTGAATTGGAAGTGCATACAATGGATGATATGACATATCCTTCATTTACAACAAAAGGTGATTGGTTAAATAGCCCACTGGCATTGAATCCTGAGCACAGACTGGTTAAATTTACATACCCAGTACATATTTTAGCAGCTACTGAGCTGGAAGGCAAAGCAGGCGATTATTTTTTATTAATGTATCGTGAAAAAGAAAGTGGCAAAGTGCAATGCATGGATATTTCTATTTTATATGCTTACATTTTAGAACAATTACAAAACGGTATTACACTACAGGCAATTTTAACTGAAGCGGATACACTTTTTCAGATAAATGATTTTGAAATGCTTAAAGAACATGCTTTAAACTTTATAAACGATCTTAAGCAACGTGAATTTATTCCTGGACTTTTAAATACTTAATTTTATGATCAAATTGTACAACCGCGTGCGCAACGGTTTAATTAAAGCACAGGACCTACCATTACTTTTTTTAAGATTAATTTTAGCTTATGGCTTTTGGGAACCTGCTAGAACCAAGTGGGCCGACATAAATGCTATTGCCGAATGGTTTGAAGGCATGGGCATTTTTGCACCAAAATTAAATGCTTATTTAGCGGCCTCTACCGAAATGGCTGGTGTGTTTTTATTGGCTTTAGGTTTAGGCACACGCATTATTTGTTTCCCCTTAATTATTACTATGATCGTTGCTATTAAAACCGTGCATTGGGAAAATGGTTTTCCTGCAGGTGATAATGGCTACGAAATTCCTTTATACTTTATGTTAATGCTAATAACACTTCTGTGTTTTGGCCCCGGTAAATTAAGTATTGATTATTTGATCAGAAAAAGATTGGACAAAAAATAACTGCCAGGCGAAGGGGTTAAAATGTCGATGGTCGTCATAGCGAGGATTTGCGTTGAAGCAAAATGGCTGAAGCAATCTCAAACGAGAATAGATTGCTTCACCATCGTTCGCAATGACGTTTTAGTGTTATGCCGAACGGAGCCGAGACACATAAGAAAATACCGATCTTAAATCCGGGCTTTGACCAAATACGTAAATACTTTAAACATTATGAAGAAAAAGGTGTTTCTTCTAATTTACATATGCTATATTATCAAATTCGATGTGTAACTTTTAATATAACTAAAATATTTAGTTTCTGTTATTTTGTAGTATATTTCTAAATAAATTGGCTAAAAAGCAAACATATAATCAGGATGAACTTATAATTCTTATAAGGGAGCGTAATCAAAAAGCGTTCACATACCTGTATGATAATTATTCGAAGGCTTTATTTGGCGTGATCAACTCCATTGTAAATAGCCAGGAAGAAGCTGAAGATGTACTCCAAAATACTTTTATAAAGATCTGGAATAATTTTGCGAGCTATGAAGAAGCAAAAGGCCGTTTATATACCTGGATGCTGAATATTGCGCGGAATATGGCTATTGACAGTACCCGCTCGAAGCATGAAAAAATAAAAACAAAAATCCAAAGCACAAATGATACCGTATATCAAAAAAACAATTTGTTTGTTGATGATACTGCCCACGAATCTATTGGCCTTAAAACAATTTTAAACAGTTTAAAAGAAGAACATAAATTAATCATAGACCTTGCTTATTTTGAAGGCTATACCCAGGAAGAAATTTCAAAAAGATTAAATATCCCTTTGGGTACTGTTAAAACAAAAGTAAGGCAAGCAATTTTAACCTTAAGAGGTTTAACAAAAACAGAATTTTTGCAGTGAATGTAAACGAAGTCATATCATCCGGTTTATTAGAGAGCTATGTTCTTGGAACA
The DNA here is from genome assembly GCA_013816615.1 of Bacteroidota bacterium. Taxonomy (GTDB): domain Bacteria; phylum Bacteroidota; class Bacteroidia; order B-17B0; family Aurantibacillaceae; genus Aurantibacillus. The sequence goes on along the minus strand of JACDED010000050.1, from coordinate 4,221 downwards.
GCCTCTGCCTGGGAAACAGACTTGGTGAATGATCTATGCAAAAAAAATCCGTTATTAATAAAAGAAATAGAATCTATTGAAGAAGCCCTTATAAAATATTCATCTCAATCTACTGCAACAATTAATAGTGAAGTAAAAAATAAAATAGAAGTTAAATTATTTTCCGCTCATGATCAACAAGCTCCCAAAGAAGCAACTATACTCGCGCTAAAAGATCAAAACAAAACTGTTCGTTTATACAAATTAGGCATTGCTGCAAGTGTAATTTTTATTATTACAAGTGTAGTTTATATTTTTTCTTTACAGGAAAGATTAAATAAAACAGGAGATAAATTAGCAGATGTAACTTCTTCTAAAATAAGCGCAGAAGAAGAATTAAAAGCGCAACAAACATCTTTAATTGTTTTAAATTCTAAATTACAGATCCTTTCTGATCCAAAAATTAAAACCATTGGCTTAAAAGGCATGAATTCTTTGGCATCAAAGTCGGCGCTCGTACATTGGAATTCAGCAACAAACGAGGTTTACTTTAATGCATCTGCTTTGCCTTCATCTCCAACAAACAAACAATATCAACTGTGGGCAATTGTGGATGGCAAACCTGTAGATATTGGTGTAATTGATCTTGAGAGCGACAGCACTTTTCAAAAAATGAAAGCAGTAAAAAATGCGCAGGGATTTGCAGTAACTATCGAAAAAACAGGTGGTAGCAATGCTCCTACAATGGACACAATGTGTTTATTAGGAAATGTATAAAATTTGAATGAAATTACTTTTTTTACCACTAAGACAGTAAGGGCACAAAGAAACACTAAGGTATTTTCTTTTTCTTAGTGACCCTAAGTGAACTAAGTGTCTTAGTGGTTTAATTACCATTTATATTCCTTCACCACATTCACAAATAATTTTACTTTTTCTTTATCAATATCAGGATATAAACCGTGGCCTAAGTTACAGATGTAACGTTGCTTACCAAACGCCTTTAACATAGCATGTGTTTCTTCAATAATTTTTTTATCATCAGCGTATAATAAACACGGATCTGCATTTCCCTGTAATGTTTTATTAGCGGAAAATTTACGGGCCGTAGCCGGGTCAATCGTCCAGTCTAATCCAATAGAGTTACAGCTTGTTTCTGCAATTTTTGCGATAGCATAATGTGCGTCTTTTGCAAATACAGTTACAGGCACCAATGGGGATAAAGCATCACAAATTTTTGAAATATACTTTAAAGAAAATTCGTAAAACATTTTCTCACTTAAAACACCTGCCCACGAATCAAACAATTGCAAAATATCTGCACCTGCTTTTACCTGGCCTTTTAAATAATTAATTGTGCTTTGTGTTATTTTTTCTAATAACATATGCGACAATTCCGGTTGTGTATATAAAAATTGTTTGGCCTTGCTAAATGTTTTACTTCCACTTCCTTCTATCATATAAGCAAAGAGTGTCCATGGCGCGCCTGCAAAACCAATTAAAGGCACGCGGTCATTCAATTCTTTTTTTGTCAAGGCCAAAGCTTTCATTACATAATCAAGATCGCCTGCTTCTGCAATTTTTAATTTATCAATATCAGCTTTGCTTTTTATTGTATTCTCAAACCAGGGTCCTTTTGCTTCTATCATTTGATAAGGCAAACCCATCGCTTCAGGAATTACAAGAATATCGCTAAAAATAATAGCAGCGTCCACCCCTAAAATATCAACCGGCTGTATGGTAACTTCACAAGCCAATTCGGGAGTTTTTACAAATTCAATAAAGTTTTTTGCTTTGGCGCGCGTGGCCCTGTATTCGGGCAGTATTCTGCCGGCTTGGCGCATAAGCCACACAGGGCTTCTTTCAACTTCAAGGCCTTTAGCCGCACGCAATAATAAATCGTTTTTTAACATCTCCGCAAAGTTACATGCAAAATCCACAATTCATAAAATTATTGCATTTTATTAGGTCCAAAATAGTGATGAGCGGTTTTTTATCTAAAAAGAAAGAGGTGTATATTGCAGTAACTAATCAAACAAATGAAAAAACTATTATTATCTATTGCACTTTTTGGTGTAAGTTTTGCAAATGCGCAACAACATCTTTGTTCAAAAGCAAAACAGGCATCTATGGGTTCACATATGGCCCACCAGGCAAAAACATCTGCTTTAAATCCTCAAATATCACACGAATTAAAATATGATGTAAAATTTGTGCACTTAATGCTCAACTTAGAAAGAACTACAAAATTTGTAAGTGGTGGCGTTAAAACTGTTGCAACAGTTACTGCTGCTGCTATGGATACTTTTGCGTGTTCGCTTCACGAAAACCATACCATCGATTCAATTAGATTTAATGGTACATTGATGTCTTTTACAAGAACCGATAGTACAGTAAAAGTAGCGCCTGCTGTACCTTTAACAAACGCGCAATCATTTACTGTAACTATTTATTATAAAGGTACTCCTCCTGTAGGCGGCTCAGCTATTGGCAGTGGTTTTAGCAATGCCAATTCTTTTTCATGGTCGCTACCTGTAACATGGAGTTTAAGTGAAGCAATTGTAGCCTATCATTGGTGGCCATGCAAACAGATCTTAACTGATAAAATAGATTCGAGCTGGGTATTTGTAACAACCGATTCTACTAATAAAGTAGGATCTAATGGCTTATTAAAAAACGTTGTAGTTGTAGGTAATAAAAAACGTTACGAATGGAAATCAAGATACGCGATTGATTATTATCTTATCTCGGTTGCCCTTACAAAGTATAAAGAATATAATTTATATGCACACCCTTTGTATTTACCAGGCGATTCTATCTTAATTCAAAATTATATTTATGAAACTGCTTTAAACGCTACGTCATTTAACAATCAGAAATTAATACTTAATAAAATGCCGCAGGTGTTAGAATTTGAAAGTAAGATATTTGGTATGTATCCTTTCTATAAAGAAAAGTATGGCCATTGCATGGCACCATTTGGTGGTGGTATGGAACATCAAACCATGACCAGCTTAGGCTTTTTTGATTATTATGTAGATGCTCATGAATTGGGCCATCAATGGTGGGGCGATAATGTTACCTGCAAAAGCTGGGGCGACATCTGGATAAATGAAGGCTTTGCTTCTTATACTGAACATTTGGTTGCACAATATCTAGACAACTCTAATTTTGCTTCAAATTTAAATTCAGCACATAATAGTGTAATGAGCTCGCCGGCCGGTAAAGTTTTTGTAACCGGACAAGATACCATGGACTCGAACGTTATTTTTGATTCACGTTTAACATACGATAAAGGGGGTGCTATTATTCGCACCTTACAGTTTGTAACAAATAATGATAGCACATGGTTTAATGTTTTACGCGGTTTTCAAAATACGTACAAGAATAGCACAGCGTCTGTAATTGATTTTAAAAATTATTATCAAACATTTACAGGTAATAATGCAACGCAATTTTTTAACCAGTGGTATTATGGCGAAGGCTATCCAACTTTTAATGTAAAATATTTTGCTTCACCGGGAAGCATGATCATACAAAGTACACAAACAACAAGTTTTCCTTCTTCTATTCCACTATACATTACACCAATGGAATATAAAATAACACGTACCGCAATGCCCGATACCGTTGTGCGGGTAATGCATAGCAACACTATTGAAACTTATACCATTAATATGCTTGGTAATCCAACAGGTGTTGTTTGCGATCCAAATAATTGGGTAATAAATAAAGTAATTGGGCCTGCCTCAGATCCATCTTTAGGCGGTGTGGGTATTGAAGAGAATGGAAATTTATTTTCATTAGTAAAAATTGGCCCTAATCCAACAAAAGGGATCTTTACAATTAATAACGAGCAGGATGCGGATGGAAAAGCAGAAGTGTTTGATATGAGTGGCAAAAAATTACTTGATAAAAAATTAAGCAAGCAAATTATTTTTGATCTTAGTAATTATTCTAACAGTATTTATATCTTAAAGATTTCCGATCTGAATGGTACCGAAAAATATTCTCAAAAAATAATTAAGGAGTAAACTTTTTCTTGTTCCTAAAAAAAGCCTTCCAATAGTGGGAGGCTTTTTTATGCGCCTTGAAGTCGTTAGAACAGTTTTCGCATAATACCAAATTCAGTTATTAAGTAGTCCAAATTAAATTGTTAAAAACATACCTAAATCCGCATATAGACATGACCTTTTCGCTCGATATATTTTTAATTTCATCTGAAATAAAATCGCTTATTTG
>JACDED010000173.1 GCA_013816615.1 Bacteroidota bacterium | reverse complement strand
TTATTAAGCTCGATGGTCTTCTCTACTTTAAAAAGATCTGAGAAGCTCCAGCTTTCTAATTTATCGTTTAAGGGATAAAGCGAGCTTGAACAATGCGGTGAGGCTGTTAAATAAAATACAGTTGTTTTATCGTCTTTATTAGAAACGATGGCATTTATTAAGTGGATTTTTTTATATCCTGAATCTGTTTCCGAATTATTAAAATCGCGGCTATCAGCATCAAAAGCAACACAAACAGAGTGTTTTGCAATTAAACGCCACTCGGGGTGTATCTCTCCGGATGCACCAATATCAAGCAATACAGGCGGTTTATCCTGAAGGATCTTTGTAGTAAGTACTTTTTCAATAAGCTTATTCAATTCCATCATTTTAATTTAAAAATATGTCCTTTAAAGTACGCTTTTTTATCGCCAAGAACAACCTCTAAACCATTGTATGGATCTAAAGTATCTACAAGTTCATACTTGGACAAAAGTGTTTCTGTCACCTTCTCTTCATTTAGTATCCAGCATGGATAAGAAGCTTCATAAATTGTTTTTGGAACTATTTGTTTAGTTAAACGTTCTTCGTTAGACAAAAACAAATTACGGTCAATTACAATGTATTTTATTGAAAGTGCCATTAATGCATTCAGCATTTTATAGGGTTCTTCCAAATAGGATAATACGCTTGATAATAGTAACACATCAATTTTTGTTTTGTTTACTACTTCCTGTGGCGAATGATAAAAATGTAATTCATTATCCTGCATTTCTTTTTTTCCAAAATCCACAAAATGCCCCTGTTCTACCACATTCCAGTTAATGCTCACATTTTTACCCAAAAGCTGCCTGTATTGAAAATAAACGCTGCCAAGGGCACCGCCAAAATCCAGAACAGTTAACGAATTATTATTTTCTTTAAGAATAGTAGTAAATAAGCTCAATAATTTTTCATCAAATTCAATTTTATCAAAGGTAACCGAGTCCCTTTCAAATGCGGCTTCGCCTTTTTTTACTTTAAACGTGGCTTGTTTTACCTTTTCAAAAATGGTATCATTATCATAACCGATACATTCTTTTTTTACAGCTTCCCAATTCTTATAATTACCAAACCAGCCGGAGAGCTCTTTCTCAGGCTCTTTACGTATTATTTTTTTTAAAGCTTGTTTTAAAGTGTAAGGTAAATGCTTTGCAATGTTTGCTTTTAATTTATGTAGTGGACTTTCTTTTTTAAGATATGAAGGCGAATTTTTTATTTCATTTTCGATATATAAAAACGCTTCTATTGATGCAGGGTCTTCTTTTACTTCAATATCAAGATCAGATATATTACTTTGAGCCAATTCAATGTTTTTATTGTAATCGTTCTCAAAACTATTGGTAGCGTTGGCATCAAAGCCAATATGCTGCGATAAAGAAACTTTTGGATAGAGAGAAAGCGTATCATTTAAAACAGCAACAGCGGTCCAGCGAATAGCCCAGGAGCTTATCTGCCCTTCATATTGTAGCTTTAACATGTTTTCGAAATTATAACGACCACCAAGGTTAAATTTGTGCATTAAGTTACGCTCAACTAATTGATCGTATAATAATTTTCCATCCCGCTCAAATAATTTCCAACGATTGCGCCATGTTCCCCAGGCAATGGTATCGGGCATGTGGTTAAAAAAATTAAAACCTTTGTTGTAATAATAATTCCACGAACCAATACTTAATACTTTAGTATTGTCTTTATATTTTTCTAATGCACCATTTGTAAATTGTAAAAAGTAAGGTGATGTAACCACATCATCTTCTACCACTATAACTTTTTCAAATTTTTCGAGCACATAATTTAAACCACCAATAACAGAGTTTTGTAATCCTTTGTTGGCAGCGGCTTTAATAACCTCAACAGAAGCGAAGCCTGTAAGGTTGTTACATATCTCAGCCACCTCATTAATATTTTTAAGATCGGCGGGAGTAGCATTTTCTTTTGCACCATCACAAAAAATAAATACGTTTGATGCTTTAGCTAATAAATTGTTCTTAAGCGCATTTAAAGTTTTAGTTAAATGTGCCGGCCTGTTGTAACAAAATATAACTATAGGTGCTAAAGACATCTATTTTACTTTTTTCCAAATGGTAGTGTGCGTAAAAACCTGCGCGTAAGGCGAAGGCCCCTGGTCTCCAATAATTTTTTGATAATCGTTTGCAAGCAACGATTCTGTTTGCGTTAAATAATATTTTCTGTCAGAGTTATCCAGCACTAAAAATCCGCCCACTTTTAATTTTGGCATAGAATGTTTGATACAAGCCGGGCGCGACCTACCATCGATAATAATACAATCAAAATAATTATTTGGATATTGATCGATCACTGAAACGTAAGCTTTGTAATTAAAACCATAAGAAGGTACATCGTCGGCAGAATAATGCTCCGGGTTAGCAAAATCAGGCGGTGTATGCAGGTCTCCTTTTTCAGGCAATACAAAATTACCTTTCCAACCTTTAATGTTTTTTTGAGCAATGGTATCGCTTAATATTTTAAACCATTCTTCATTATGTTCAACCGTAATAATTTCGGCAACACGTTTTGCAAAAAACAAAGTAGAACCGCCACCACCATATTCAAATACCTTATCACTGCTTTTTAAATTGTTATTTAAAAAATCAATTGCTTTAAAAGTGATCCAGGGCTGTTCATCCTTTACTGATGAAGCACCGGGCTCTAAGCTTTTTTTCCACCGAAAAAAATATTTAGTAGTATTTTGAAGACCGTATTTTTTTGCTTCAGCGCGATATAATTTAAATAATCCAAACATGTTACTTTAACGTAAAAGAGTGCTCAATAAAAATACTTGCCTGGCCTTCAGGCGGAAGTTTTCCTGATCTGTAAAAATCACCCGATTCAACTGTGAACGATCCTGCATCCTGTATCCAATCTGCAATATCGCCGTTTACAGTACAATACAAAGTAAAAGTATATTCACCGCTTTTTAAAGGCAGCTTTGGTGTAGCAATGTCAATTTTATGTTTCCCTTGCGAGATCTTTTCAAAGACCTGGTTGGTAATTTCGTTATTGTAATGTGCAATACGTTGTCCCATATTGTCATCAATACCTAAAGAAATAATTACGTTAGACAGATCATTTACTGCGTCAATTTCAATCTCAAAATTTAAATAATCACCACAATGTGCAGCAACAACATTTTGTCCTTGTTTATTCTTTAAGTTGAAAGCCGTGAATTTTAATTTACCGGTTCCGCTTCTATCGGTTCTGTCAGAAAGCTTTAAAAGCTGTACTTCCTGAGAAGCGCGTAAGTAAACAGGAATAACATCTTCTGTTTTTCCATAAGTAACCATCTCGCCATTTTTAAGATACAAGCACTTATCGCATAAATTTTGAATAGAGGCCATGTTGTGGCTTACAAATAAAATGGTGCGTCCTGTAGAGGCAACATCTTTCATTTTACCCAAACATTTTTTTTGAAAAGCAGAATCACCAACAGCAAGTACCTCATCCATAATTAAAATTTCAGGATCAAGGTGCGCAGCTACTGCAAATGCAAGGCGTACATACATACCCGAGCTGTAACGCTTTACAGGTGTATCTAAAAACTGTTCTACTTCACTAAATGCAACTATCTCATCAAACTTTGAAGTAATTTCTTTTTTGGTCATGCCTAAAATGGCACCATTTAAAAAAATGTTCTCTCTTCCTGAAAGATCACCATGAAAACCGGTTCCTACTTCCAGTAGACTGGCAACGCGTCCTTCAATTTCTACACGACCTTTTGTAGGAGATACAATGCGTGATAAAACTTTTAATAAAGTAGATTTTCCTGCACCGTTACGGCCAATAATACCAATTCTATCGCCTTTATTGATCTCGAAATTAATATTTTGTAAAGCCCAGAATTCTTCTTTTGATGGTCTTTTAAAATCGCCTGATAATGCTTTTTTGAAGGCTGCCGGTATTTTTTCGCGTAAAGTATCGTGTGTTGATTCTTTATGCTTTATAATATATTTTTTCGAAATATTTTCAACCTTAATGGCAACGCTCATAACCTCGTAAAAATAACTAAATTATATGTTTTTATAACTATAAAAATTTAAAAATTTAAAGTCATTTATACTAAATTTGCACTTTGCATACAATAGAACCATATTTTAACTGGCGGCATTTGTATATCGCTGCTGACGACCCTCAATCGCCCTTCTACCAGCGTGATTACAGCGAATTTGAATATTCAAATACCATCTATAACTTTTACATTCACCCACAGTGGGATGATATTGGAAGCGATACGATGTACATAAAAATATTGTTTGTTGATTACCAGGAAAAATATGCCATTATTGAATTTATTGGTGAGTGGAATGATGCTATAAATAATGATATTATGTTGTTGAAGCGTGATTTTATTGATGGCCTTAATTACATGGGCATTAATAAATATATTTTAATTGGCGAGAACGTACTTAATTTTCATAATAGTGATGATAGTTATTACGAAGAATGGTTTGATGATAACGGAGACGATGGCTGGATTGCTTTGATAAATTTTAGGGAGCATGTTTTGCAGGAATTTAAAAAAGCGCACATTGATTATTACTTTATTTATGGCGGCGAGCTGGATGACTTTAACTGGCGAAAATTCTCGCCGGGCCAGGTGTTTGGCAATGTAAGCAAGATAATTTCGAAGAGGCTTACCTAATGCAGACTCAAGATAAAAGACTCAAGACATAAGACAACATCTATACAAAATTTATGGAATTTATTGATGAAAAATTAAGCGCGTACAGTGAAAGCTTTTCCGAAAAAGAAAGTGATCTTTTAAAAGAACTTAACCGGGAAACAAATTTAAAGGTAAACCAGCCACGTATGCTGAGTGGGCATATACAAGGGCGTTTGCTGAGCTTTTTATCAAAAATGCAACAGCCGGAGTTGATCCTTGAAATTGGAACTTATACCGGTTATTCGGCTTTATGTTTGGCAGAAGGATTAAAAGAGAACGGAAAGTTAATTACCATCGATCCCAACGAAGAAACCAATGCCTTCGCACAAAAATATTTTAACCGTTCGCCTTTAAGAGATAAGATCGAATTGCATACAGGTCAGGCAGGGTCTGTCATTCCTACTCTTAATAAACAAATAGATCTTGTTTTTATTGATGCTGATAAAAAAAATTACGCATTGTATTTTGACCTTGTTATTGAAAAAGTAAAAAAGGGCGGTTTAATTATTGCCGATAATGTGCTTTGGAGTGGAAAAGTTATACAAACCGATATGGATAAAGATACGCAGGCTATTCATGATTTTAATCAAAAAGTAAGTAAGGATGAGAGAATAGAAACCTTATTATTGCCAGTTAGAGACGGTTTAATGCTGATGCGCAAGCGTTAATTTTAGATCGTAAATTTAACAGAAACCCGAAAAATATTGCCTTTGGCGCACTTAAGTAAGAATTTATCTATTTAAATGCCAATAAAATTAAAAAAAACACAACCTTTATAAGGTAAAAACGTAAAAACAGGTGAGTATCAGAACATTTAAAAAACGTTTTCATCCTTATTCATCATTATCCCTATGAAAACAAAATTATTAATATCCCTATTTTTTATTTTAGCTGTGGTGGCTATTTCATACGCACAAACAACTGAAGCAGTTCTTGAAACTCAGATAAAAGACGGTGATATTGTTTTTATTAAAACCAATAAGGCCAACAGCTTTTTACCCAATGGTAATAGTAAATTTAACTATGCCGGTGTTATTTTTATTGAGAGTGATGTGCCAATGGTATATTACGCTACCGAGCCTTTAAAGAAATGTAATCTTGAGGAGTTCAAAAAAATGTCGATAGGTGGTGAATTTATGGTAAAGCGCCTTATTGAACAGGAAGTTTTAACTGGAGATGTTATTTCCAAAATGCACAGTTGGGCAACTGCCAAGCTTGGCTTGCATTACGATAACAAGATCAACTTAAATAACGATGAGCTTTACAATGCCGAATTTGTTTGGAAGGTATATAAATCTTGTCTTGGATTACCTTTATCAGAGCCAAAAGAATTAAAAGAATATAAGATCGAAGACCCAAATGCCAAAGAGTTTTTACTGGATGCTTTCGGCCAAAAGATCTTTGATGAAAAAATGATTGCAATTGGCGATATCTACCGCTCCACCTTTTTAGAGGAAAAGCCATAACTTTATTAAGGTCCTCTCTCTTCTTTAGCCTTAATTGCATAATCGTTAAGGAATTAATAATTTTAGCCAAATTAAACCCGATTAAACATTCGCTTATCTCATACCCATTAGAGAGATAAGCGAACGTTTATGACAGGTATAAACAAGTTATAGGTAACCAGCCGGACATTCCGGTAAACAAAAACATTTAGCTTGACAATGAGACAAATCATATCGACAATATTTCTTCTGCTCTTCTGTACAGACTATTTCTGTCAAGACAGTTCAAAGACAAAAAAAATATTAATCGTTGCGACTAACGTGGACATACTTGGTAAAAATGAAAATGGGACATTTGTATTCGAATTAGCTAGGCCCTTTCAATATTTTGTGGACAACGGATATGATGTTGACTTCGTCACACCAAAAGGACGAAAAGTTGCAATTTATCCAAAAGCAAATGCTGGGCTTGACATTGGTAAAATCCAACTAAGTAAGTTGTATATTTCCAAAACACAAAACTCCTTACTACCAACTGAGGTAAAATGCACCGACTACGTTGCCGTTTTTTATCCTGGTGGCTATGGACAATTTTTTGATGTAGTTAATAATGATTCTATCTCGACTTTGGTAGCAAAAATTTATGAAAATGGAGGTGTAATCGGCACAACTGGACATGGAGCAGCTTCTCTTATTAACATCAAATTGACTAACAATAAATATTTAGTTGAAGGAAAAAAAATGACATGCTTTCCACATTGGTCTGAATTGAAAGACATGTTTGTTTCAGATTATGGCAAACTACTACCATTTGACATGCAAGAAGTTTTAGCAAAAAGAGGTGCTAATCTAATCGTTTGCCCTTCTAGACCAAGCCCAACCAAAGAATGTACACAAATAATTGATTACACAAACCGTTTGATAACCGGAGCATTTGCAAGTGATGCGGATTGGGTTGCAGAACAAATAGTAAAACAATTACAAATAACAAGGTAAGCGGACACCGACAGAAAAACTGTGTGCGGCTGGCAACCTATAACAGCGCCTAAGCCCAATTTTTTGCGTGTTAACGCTCAAATGTATAACTTGGACAAGCAAAAAACTGTGCCTAGGCGCAAAACGTTATTAGTAAATGCGATAAGACATCGGACATAAATACAGCGGTAAAACAAGAACGGCATTCTCTAATTGGGGCACAGACATCTTATACCAAATTCAGTTATTAAGTAGTCCAAATTAAATTGTTAAAAACATACCTAAATCCGCATATAGACATGACCTTTTCGCTCGATATATTTTTAATTTCATCTGAAATAAAATCGCTTATTTG
>JACDED010000049.1 GCA_013816615.1 Bacteroidota bacterium | reverse complement strand
CAAATGAGCTGTATGCTGCACTGCCAGTGGAAGCCTGGCCTGTACCCCCTCCATTAAAACCTCCAGAAGCAGCGCCTTGAGTTCCGGCACCGCCTACCATAATTTGAAATACCTGACCTGGTATTACCGCATAAGTTGCTTGTATTGCAGCTCCTAAACCACCACCGCCACCGCCTTTTGCACCTCTAACAACAAATGTAACAGTAGATACACATAGATTACTTGGAACAGTAAATGTTTGAATCGCACCTGTAAAGGCGAAACTTACAGACGTTGCCAATGGATTAATTGGTGATAAACTTTGCCCACGAGCACTGCTAAATGCTAATAGTATTAAAAATATGATAAACTTTTTCATAAGATTTCTTTCAACGAATTTAGAGTTAAGTTTTCTGTTTTTCGTTTTTTTTACTCATTTAAAGTTGACATTGAATAACTAAAAAGCACTTTAGGGAGTAAGAAGCGCTTTAATCAGTTAAAATATCCTCAAACCTAAATTAGGTTTTTTCTAACAAACAGGGCGTTTTTTTAACCCTTAAAACGATAATGTCCAATGATGACATATGAAAAAAGCATGTCTTCGAGTGTGTTACCTCCACCAATATTGTGTGCGATCAAATAGCGTTTACCATCTGCTGTTTTTTGATCTGTTACAATACCAATATGTGTAATACCACTAACCACTTTTTTGCCTTGAAGGTTCCATGTAACAAGATCTCCAGGCTTATAATCTTCCGCCTTATCCGATATCAAAACATCAGACTTCTTTTTCTTAAAATAGGTCATTAAGTTTGGCACCCTTCTATGGTCAATATTGCTATCAGGGCTTTTCAGACTCCAAAGTTTTGGATAATCCTTAAAATTCTTAACCATATCCTCATGCACTTCTTTTTGAAGATCAATACCAACACCCCTGTAAGCCCTTATTACAAGGTCGGTACACACACCTGTGTTTACGGGCACATCACCATTAGGGTATTTTATTTGTACATATGCAGGCACATACGTAACCTTAATTTTAGTTTGATTTATGGCCTGAACTACCAGTTTTTGAAAAAAAGAATTGTCCTGTTTGAAGGAAAAACTCACCAAAATCAGGCAAAAAATAAGGGTTTTATAGCTTTTTAGCTTCATTTTAGCATAAAAGTATCAAATTTAACTGAACGGCATTTCATTTATTTCAAAAACATTAACGGTTTTTGGTTTTAAAAAATTTGTACCTTTCAAACCATAAATTTAAAACTATGAAGGGAATTATTCTAGCAGGCGGCTCCGGCACACGTTTACACCCACTTACTTTAGCAATGAGTAAACAAATGATGCCTATTTATGATAAACCAATGATCTATTATCCATTATCTGTATTGATGATGGCAGGTATAAACGAGATCTTAATTATTTCAACACCACACGATCTTCCGCATTTTGAGAGACTTTTAGGAACCGGCGAAAGTATTGGTTGTAAGTTTACTTACGTTGTACAAGAAGTGCCAAACGGTTTAGCGCAAGCTTTTGTTCTTGGCGAAAAATTTATTGGTAACGATAAAGTTGCTTTAATACTAGGTGATAATATTTTTTATGGCGTTGGTCTTGGTAGCGCGTTGCAACAAATAAATAATCCTGTTGGCGGTGTTGTATTTGCTTATCACGTAAGCGATCCTGAGCGTTATGGCGTTGTTGAGTTTGATAAGAACCACAAAGTGATCTCCATTGAAGAAAAACCAAAAGAGCCTAAATCCAATTATGCTGTACCGGGTTTATATTTTTACGATAACTCAGTTGTACAAATTGCAAAAGACCTAAAACCGAGCCCGCGTGGCGAATATGAAATTACCGATGTAAATAAAGAATATTTAAAACAAGGTAAATTAAAAGTATCTATTATGGATCGTGGTACTGCCTGGTTAGATACAGGAACATTTCCATCATTAATGCAGGCGGGGCAGTTTGTTCAGGTTATTGAAGAGCGCCAGGGGTTAAAAATTGGTTGCATTGAAGAAGTTGCATTTAAAATGGGATATATCACTAAAGAACAATTAATAAATGTAGCAACGCCTCTTACAAAAAGCGGTTACGGTACTTATTTGTTAGAAGTTGCTAAACATTCTTAATTATTTTTCGTGGATAACTATCAATCATTACTTGATCTTTTTTTAAATCATCTTGAAACATACAGGAAAAATTTAGATTCAAGATCTCCAAAAGAACTTTACGAACCTGAAAATTATATTTTATCTCTTGGTGGAAAAAGATTACGTCCGCTACTCGCTTTAATTGCCTGCGATCTTTTTGATAAGGAGCCAAAGCTTGCTTTAAACTCTGCACTTTCGGTTGAATTATTTCATAATTTTTCATTGATACACGATGACATTTTAGATGCAGCCCCGCTTCGCAGAAATAAAGAGACCGTACATGTAAAATGGAATACAAATATTGCCATTTTAAGTGGCGATGTAATGCTTATAAAAGCAAAACAGGCATTAGAACATTACGATTTTAAAGAATTTAAAAAATTAAATACTCTTTTTAATAAAACCGCCATTGAAGTTTGTGAAGGCCAGCAAAATGATATGAATTTTGAAAGCCAGGATAATATTCATGTTACCAATTACATTGATATGATCACCAACAAAACGGCGGTGCTTTTAGGCTGCAGTTTAAAAATGGGTGCTATTAATGCCAATACAAAAGATGAAGATCAAAATAATTTATATGCTTTTGGAAAACATTTAGGTATTGCTTTTCAATTAATGGATGATCTTTTAGATGCTTTTGCAAGTGATTCGAAAAAATTCGGAAAACAAATTGGTGGTGATATCATTGCCAATAAAAAAACATTTTTGTTTTTAAAAGCACAGGAATTAGCAAACGAAAAACAACAAAAAGCACTTGCTAAATTCATGAAGACAAAAGACCTTATAAAAAAAGTAGAGGGTATTTTAAATATTTACAATGAGTTGGATATAAAAAAATTATGTCAGCAGGAAGCTGACCTCCATACGTTACAAGCCATTGATTATTTAAATAAAGTAAACGCTAACGTTTCAAAAAAAGAAGCTTTAAAAAAATACGCTAAAGAACTTTTACACCGCCAGGCATAATGTTGTACAAGGATTTTAAATATGTTACACCTATTCAACTTCGTTTTAATGATATTGACAGGCTCGATCATGTGAACAATGCCTGTTACTTAACTTTTTTTGAATTGGGCCGTGTAAATTATTTTAATAAGATCTTAAACAGAAATATAAACTGGAATGAGCGTGGTTTTGTTACAGCAAGAACAGAGATCGATCACATTACATCACTTTATCTTTTAGATGAGGTATATTGTTTTACAAAAGTAGCAGGCATTGGTACAAAAAGCATTACCATTCACGATTGCGTTGTAAAAAAAGTAAATGACCAATACATTGAGTGCGCTAATGGCGTTGGCATTTTAGTTGCTATGGATTATCTCAAAAAAGAAAGTATTGAAATGCCTGCAAAATGGCGTGAATTATTTGATTCATTTGAGAAGTAATTATCTTGCAATTACAAATCGTTTTGAAGAATTTCCTGTGTTACTTTTGATCTTCAAATTATAAACTCCTTCAAGCAAATTACTTGTATTTATTAAAGCTGTTCTATCTTTTAAAACTATTTCTTCACTAATAATTATTTGTCCAAAGTTATTTAAGATTTGGTATTTAACTGTTTGATTTGAGATGTCGCCTGAAATTAAATTTAAAACATCATTAGCTGGATTTGGATAAACCTGTATTTGTGTTTCGCTTAAATATTCTTTAATGGCAGTAGGTATATAATAATAATTACAATTGCCAGTATACTTTTTGTAATTTATTATTTGGTTATCACTGTAACATCTTAGCGGTCCTCCTCTTTCAGAGTCTGTTACTGTAGGACAAACGTCTTCTGACCCAAACATATACTTACTTAAACATCCTAATCTTTCATAAATAGTATCCGTTGAAGTACTTGGAGTAGGAAAGCTGAAAGCATATTGAGTAAGGGTTACTTTGAACCATTTTAAATTCACACCCTGAATTACGTTGTGCCCTGTATCTGTTACCAATACCCTTGATTTAGAGCAATTAACAGATGATTTGTTGGGCAAACCCCATTTACTACCTATTACTGCATTAAAATTAAATAGCGTATCAAAATTATTTGAGTTGGGATCTAATAAATAAACAACATTATTATTAACATGTGTATAGATATTAGTAGAATACGTATTAACAGCATTATTCAATTGCGAGAAATATTGCGTGTAATAATTGATTTCCTGGCAAGGTAAACTATTTATAGTAACAGTATTTGTAAACGCATGTTTAGCATAGGCGCTTCCTGCACCGTAATAACGAGTGTAATGCCATTCTGCATTTGGAGCGCACCAGTTTTGCGCATGTATTGCACTTACATAAAGTAAACCAAATAGTATTTTAAATAAATTTTTCATGTTAGGGATTTTAAATATTTATAATTCATCAAGATCTAAAATATTCATCAGCTTTCCTCCAAAAAAATAGATCTTGTTTTTCATAATAATACTTTGCTCAACAAGATCAAGCGTTGCAAGCAACTCAAAGTTCTTATTGATCACAAAGGTCTTTTTATAATTGTAGATCACAGTTTTGTCCTTGTAAGTTTTATCCATTTTAAATAATTCGGTAAAATGGTATTCGTATTGAACGTCAACTTTATCTACACCATACACTTTATTGCTTTCTGTTTTAAAATAAACCACATTATCATTAATAAAATTCAATGGTACATAATAGCCTTCCTTCTCAACATAATATTCATCACCGTTTATAAATTCAACAAAACGACCATATTTGTGATCATCCAGCGGAATAATGCTTTCAAAAGATTCTTCATTCGAATTGGTTTGAAAAATGCCTTTTTTATCTGCCAATAAATACGAGTGCTTTTGTTGCAGGAAATCGATCAGATTTTCAGAAGATGTGTATTTACTTTGTGTATTTATTTTTCCTGTAGCCGCATCAATATTCGTTACAAAAGGTTTACCATATAAAACATAATTATCTTTAAACTGACTTAAGCCTAAATTAATTAATGTTACAGCTGAGCCACTTTTTGTTAAGATCATTTTTGAGATCGGCAGATCAGTCAGGCTTAATTCCCAAATTAATTCACCATTTGTTCTTACTGCAATTAACTTTTCTTTCCCCGCAAAATAAATTACATCACCATCAATTAAAATATTTGATCCCAAATGCGTAAGTAAATTATCTTCTTTGGTTGTTTTAAATGACTTATTTATTTTTTGAACATTACTTTTATTTA
This sequence comes from Bacteroidota bacterium, assembly GCA_013816615.1. Taxonomy (GTDB): domain Bacteria; phylum Bacteroidota; class Bacteroidia; order B-17B0; family Aurantibacillaceae; genus Aurantibacillus. Next base: position 25,023 of record JACDED010000049.1, on the reverse strand, counting down.
CCACTGAATAAACAAGTGATTTTTGATTTTTTTCGGCAGTTACAAGCGCGCGTGACCAAATTAATCCTTTATTTACATGCACAGCATGTAAACCATTTGCAGCAATTATAAGAATAGAATCGTTTAAATGTTTTACATCGATCCAATCTTCCTTGTGAGATAAATTAGCTGTCCAGTAAACATTACCATTTAATAAGCTTACACAATGCAATTCATCTGCGTTTTTTGGATTAGCATATGTTAAGCCCGCGCTGTTTGCTGCTATTGGGTATACGATCTTTTGACTGAAATCGTAAACTTCAAAACCGTGTTTTTTATCGTAACGGCTTGTTTTATCTTCGTTCGAAAAAAGTAAAAAATCATTGGTAAGATTTAATTCAAAACGTAAACTTTCATACAACCAGTTAATAGAATCTGTTGCGCAATTTAAACCTGCAATAAAGCCTTTATTTACATACAATCTCCCCGACGGATCTTTTTTACGTGTGGAAAATATGAGCTGATTAGAAGATGTATCTGATTGGTAATCGTATAATGGCGCGCTTAAACTGTATGTTTTAGCCGTAATGGTTTTTACACTCGTTGCCGAAATACCAATATCCATCATAAAGGATTTATAATAATTCATCTGGGTTTGCGAGAAGCTATTTAAGCTCAACCCAAACATTATAACATTAAAAATAAAAAAGTATCTCATAAAAATATTTTAAATTAAACTTTTACACCAATCACCAATACATCATCAACCTGCTCCAGGTCGCCTTGCCATGCAGATAAAGTTTTATCAAGATGATCGAATTGTTCTTTCACCTGCATAGAAGAAACATGTGTAAGTACTTTTCTAAAATTACCTACCATGAATTTTTTTCCTTTTGGTCCACCAAACTGGTCAGCATATCCATCGCTGAATAGATACAATTGATCACCTTTTTGTAATTGAATAGTGGTGTTTGCAAAATCTTCTTTCTCACCTATAAACACACCAATGGGGAATTTGTTTGCTTCATGCTGGATCAATTCTCCATTTCTTACAATGTATAAGGGGTTATAAGCTGCAGCATACTGCAATTCCAAAGTATCGTAATTTATGCAGCACAAAGTAATATCCATCCCATCTTTTGATTGAGTGCCTTTATTGCTAACATGCAGCGTATTAATTACGCCATCACGTAGCTTATTTAATATCTCAGCAGGTTTTATAACATCGGTATTGCTTATAATATCTTTTAAAATATTATGCCCTACCAAACTCATAAAAGCTCCGGGCACGCCGTGCCCAGTGCAATCAACAGCAGCAAAATAGGTAAGGTTGTTCTTTTTTTCTATCCAATAAAAATCGCCGCTTACAATATCTTTTGGTTTAAATAACACAAATGAATTTGGAAGTATTTGATCAATAATACTTTCAGGTGGTAAAATGGCTTCCTGGATTCGCTTAGCGTAATGAATACTATCTGTAACCTGTTTATAAAGTATCTCAAGCTCCTCGTTCTTATTTTCGATCTCGGATTTTTGACGTACAACTTCTTCTGTACGCTCCATAACTTTCCGCTCTAAGCTTCTTTCGTTCTCGGCAAGATCATCACGCATTTTTAGTAATGCGTGGCCTAAACTATCATCCTTACTTAATGGTTTGTAATTGGCATCAAATTTTCCGGCACCGGTTTCTTTAGCAAATTTTGTTGTTTGCTCCATCGATTGAATTAATTCATTCAAAGCAATACCCATTTCCCCTACTTCATCACTCCGTGTTTGAATACGTTCTTTAGGCAAAACACCAAGCCCCATGGATAGTAACATTTTTTTTAATACCTGTATTGGTTTTGTAATTGAACGTGTAGTGTATAGTGCAATTAATAATCCCCCAATAACAAGCGTAATACCCAACGCCTGCACAAAGCCTTTTAAAAATTTAAATGAATCAAACATATCATCTTTCACTTTCTCAGCAGCTTCCTGCTTAAAAGCGATCAATGAATTAAGATTACGGTAAATGGTTTTAATATTTACTTCCGAATCTTCATAAGGCAACCGTGCCATCATATATATATTGGGGTCTTCGTAAGCTTCGGCAGAATTTAATTGACCAATGATCTCGTTCTGATAAATTTTAAATAAGGTCTCTACCCTACCGAAAATTACTTTTAACTGCGTTTTTTCATCGGCTGACCATGTAGTAGACAAAGCCATTAATAACTTTTTCTTTTCAGGATATTCAATACGAATAATATTTTTTAATTCGTCTCTGAACTCAATATCATTAAAACTTTTATTGTAAAACCATTTTGATACATTGGTATGCGAGCGTTGTAATAAAAGATTTAACTCCTTTAACTCGGCAACACTCGGTGTTACCTGGCCTACCACAATTTCGGTTTGCCTTTTACTATCGTTTAGGGTAACAACGGTTAAAATAAATGCTATCATCGTTAAAACAATGAATGAGCCAAACCCTAAGCCAATTTTTCTTCCTATTGTGAATCTAATTGCCATTAGTCTAATTTGATGTTTAACTCTTTACATTTCTTTTTAAAATCTTCTTCTTTTGCTTTTTCGTTCAGCATTTTATAAATGCTGTGAAGTGCCTCAACAGCTTTTACGTTTTTATTATCGATTTTATAAACTTTAATGATAAATTGTTCTGCCTGTTTAGCCAGCTTAACAATATTTTCCTGTACAACATCTATCTGGTTAAAATCAGCGCCGTAATCTAATCCCTTACCAAGATTTACAGCCTGGTTGTAATACATAATACCAAGATTGATGTTTGCAGAAGGGTTTTCAGGCTGCGTATCCAACACCTTTAAAAGAGCGAGTTTTGCTATTTCCTGTGCGTTCGTATTTTTATTATCCCTGTTAAAAATATCCGAGTATAAACTTCCAACCGCTAAATAATATTCAATATCTCTTGCAGCAAAATTTGTTGTAGGCTCAGTTAAACTATAATACTCTTTAAATTTATTAAACGCTATAAGGCTTCGCGAATAATTGATCGAATCCATTAGCAAAGTTTTAGAAAGGTTAAAATAATTTGCAGCCAGGTTCGACATTAGTTTTTTATTATTTACTGCAAAGGTCTCATCCGGCTTTAAAGCATTAGAACGTTTTAATGAAGAAACAATTGTATCGCGTAAAGCAGAATTTAATTTTTGTTTATCAGCGCGTTTGTAGATCTCAAAATAAATATAAGCGCGGGTGGTCCAGCTCACATAATCACCCTTTGTTTCAGGGTGAACAATAACGCTATCTATGGCCAGTTTTGCCTGGTCGGCATTCTTAGCTTGCAGTAATTGTTGGGCTCGGTTAAGCTTATCATTCTGCGCAAAACCATTTACCACAAATAGCATAAGAATGCTATAGGTAACGGTCTTTATTATGTTGCGCCATTTGTTCATTTTAATTTGTTTTAATATTACTCTACATTAATTGCAAGTGCTTTAAAATCATCATTGGTTTTTAATCCCGCTTTTACAGCGTTTGTTTTATTATACTCAAATTTTAATTTATTTTCTACGATCACAAAGTTGATACTTGATCCTGTTTTGCAGGCATTAGGGCTTTCGGCAACAACAAGTGTACTTTTTGATTTGCTTTTAGATGTTACATCGGCAATTGATTTTGAAACGTCCGGCAACAAATAAATTATTTGTGCCTGAACAGCAGCATCAAACACAAACGAATTTTTTACTTCTATATCCTGGTTACCAACTTTCTTTTTGCTGGCCAGGGTTTTTAATTCGGTAATTAGATTATCATTTTTACCTACAACATAGATCACAAAATTACCGGCCTTTTTTTTGTCAGACCATTCAAAATAACGTGTAAAATTGTAAAGGAAAACCGCCTTGATCTTGGAGTTAGTATCATAGTTGGAAGGTTGTTGAAATCTTAACGAGATCAAACAAAAAATAAAGACCCAATATTTGAAACTTTTAGCCAGTTTTTTTAAAATTTATCTAATTTACAAATATAATGTTTGCTTTTTAATGGCTTTTATCGTTATTTTAATAATTTAGTACTAAAATCGTATTGCAATTGAGCAACAACAGCAAATACAGCAGTTACACAGATAATGATCTCATTAACACTTTTTTAGAAAAAGATGATAATAATATCGTTGGTGTGCTATATGAGCGTTATGGCCATTTAGTACTGGGTTTGTGTATAAAATACCTCAAAAACAAAGATGAAGCGCAAGATGCGGTAATTCAAATATTTACGAATCTCCTAAAAGACCTTAAAAAGTATAAAATCGAGTTTTTTAAGAGTTGGTTATATGTTTATAGCAAGAATTTTTGCCTGATGGAACTGCGTAAAAGGCAGAGTGCGCTAAAAAAAGAGCTCGAATTAAAAGAAAATGTGCACCTGATTATGGATTATTCGAATCCGGAGCATCTCAATGAAAAGGAGAAGCAAATTACCATCATGGAAAAGGCGCTCGAACTATTAAATATTGAACAAAAAAAATGTATAGATCTTTTTTATCTTAAGAATAAATCTTATGTCGAGATAGTGGATATGACAGGCTATACAGCTAATGAAGTAAAAAGCCACATCCAAAACGGCAAAAGAAATTTGAAAATAAAAATGGAAACACTTATTAATGAAGAACCAGGAACACAATAATAATTTAGATCAACTTTTTAATAAAGCAAAAGCGGATAAACAAGGTCTTGATGACTTTGAAGAAGATGCATTTGCAGGTTTTGAGTCGCTGGGATCTGAGCAGGAAGCAAAAGACCTTAAAGCTGCTTTGGACACACGTATTAATAAAGAATTATTTAATAAAGAAGAAAAGAATAATTCGAAAATTTATTGGTTGGCCGCTGCGGGTTTAGCACTTGTTATTGGCTTAACTACTTTATTCGTTTCAAACAATACAAATACTTTTTCATACAGCAGCGATCTCGCAATTTCAAACCCTGAACAAAAAGCAGAAGAAAAAATATCAACCGAGAGTAAAACCGAATTAAAAGAACAGGCTCTTGCACCTATTGAAACTGAGACGAATGCTTTAGATGAAGCGCCTGCAAAAGAAATTATTTTAAACAATGTTGCAAAAGAAAATCTTAAAAACGAAGAGCCGCTTAAGATCACAAAGAACTTAGAGGAAGAAGAAAAAAAAGGCGTTAAATCACGCATGATAGTTCCTGCGGTTAAAAGCGAAGTTGCAAAAGACGGTTACTTTTTTAAAGATGATGAAAAAGATAAAAAAGAAAGTGACCAACTAGAAAGAAGAAAAGAAAATTTTGCTACCGGAACAGGTAACAATAATAACTATGATAATACGTTAGGCGGCCTTGATGAACTTTCAAAAACGGATAAATCAAAAGAAAAAATAAATACCGATTATAAATATGCTGCAACAACAACAACAACAAAAGCCGATCAAAATAAAAAGGCAGAAACCGAAGATGCTGAAGTAAATATTAAAGACGCGGTTGCTGCGAACGAAGGCAAAAAAGGAAAAGCAGATGAAAAAACAAAAGATACTGATCTTGAACAAAGTTCTAAGCAGCCTTTAGTTCTTGCAAATACTACCACTAATAATAATACAAATTCGGCAGGAAGAGAGAGCGGAAAAACAAAGAGCAGGGCAAAAAAATCTGCACAAAAACAAAGCGCAATGGCTGGCCCGGATGATATTGCGTATTCAAACACGCCAAAAAGCACTGTTACACAGCAAGAAATGGCTACAGAAGTAAATGCCACCCCTGCAGAGGCTGAAAATAAACCGGGCAACGCCACTCTTAATTGCTATTATGCCGGTGGTGAAACTGCAATAACAAAAGATATTAAAGAAAAATTAAAAGCTGAAAATTCAGATCAGAAATTTGACGCCATACTTTATATAGACGAAAAGAAAACGGTTGAAAAAGTAGAATTTACAAATACATATGATCTTACTGCAAAACAAAAAGAAGATGTAATTAAAATTTTAAAGTCATTAAATAAGTTTAATGTTCCCGCAAGCTCGGGGAAAAAAGAAAGCTTTACTTACAAACTCTTATACAGGCCATAATCATCTACGAATACGAATTTCTACGAATATACGAATCAATGCATTGACCCAGATTCGAAAATTCGTACTTATTCGTAATTCGTAGATTGCGTAAGCAGAATTTATTTTTTAGTAAGTTCTTTAAACACATCTTCCATTTTTTGCTCCTCTTTATTTAAGGTTAATACGCTTAAGTTATTGGCAACAGCAAAATTAAAAATGTCTTTACGAACGTCTTCTTTAGAAGTAGAAATTAATTGCCAGGTATTACCCTGTAAATAATTTACTTTTTCGATTGTGGAAATTTTATGTAATAATTTTTCAGAAACTTCTTTATCAAACTCAACAGTAATTATTTGCGCTGTTGTATTTTTTTGAAGGTTTTTTGTTTCGTCGTTCGCTACAATTTCCCCTTTATTAATAATGATCACACGGTCGCAGATAGCTTCAACTTCCTGCATAATATGTGTACTCAACATTACTGTTTTTTCTTTACCCAAAGCTTTTATAAGCCCGCGAATTTCTTCCAGCTGATTTGGATCCAAACCTGTTGTTGGTTCATCCATGATCAATACTTTTGGATCGTGAATAATAGCCTGCGCTAAACCCACACGCTGGCGATAACCTTTACTTAAAGCACCTATCTTTTTATTTTGTTCCGCTTGCAAGCCGGTCATCTCTATCATGTCTTTAACACGACCTTTTAAATTTTTTATTTTATAAATGCCACCAACAAATTCCAAAAATTCTTTTACATACATATCCAGGTACAAAGGATTATGTTCGGGCAAATAACCAATTTGTTTTCTTACTTCTAAGCTTTGTTGTGTAATGTCAAATCCACAAACTGTGGCGCTACCTTCGGATGGTGGAATATAGCAGGTCAAAATTTTCATCATGGTACTTTTACCGGCACCATTCGGGCCTAAAAACCCAACAATTTCATTACTACCAACTTCAAACGAAATACCGTTCAAGGCTTTTTGATTGCCGTAAAGTTTAGAAATATTATTTACTTGTATTGACATTATTTATTATCTCTGAAAACATTTGTTACTACCCAGCCCTTGCCCCAATCTTCAATCTCTTGTGCGCTCCATAATTCGGGAAAGAAAATACGCTTTTGAAAACGGGGTGGTAAATACTTTTGCCAGTTAGTGCCGCCTGTTGCTGCAATATCTTCGGTATTTTGTTGTAAATATTGTACCGCAGATTTATAATGCATTAACGGCCAATTAATATTTACATTCACATCAATTTCTTTTAAAGCATTAATTACTTTTTGATCTTGTTGGTCTGCTTCTGACAATGATTTATATTTTGCCCACAAATTTTTTGTTTTGTATTCGTTAGCTAATCTCACAAACTCAGCTCCATACTTTTTTTCAAATTGCAAAAGCGTTAATGTTTTTTTTCCACTGCTTAATTCTGTTGCACCTTTGTTCCAATAAATATTTTTGAACATCTCTTCAATTGGTGGTTTTTGATTTTGATACGTTGGACGAACATCCTTATCTACCAAATTAAAAAAGTCAGTTGCGCAAATTTCTATCTTCCTGTATTGCGCGCTTTGAAATCCGCTTGCAGGAAGCAATGCCATACGGTAACGCAGAAACTGTTCTTTCTCCATTCCATCTACCATTATTTCAAATGATTTTGTTAGTGCTTCAAAATAACGGTTAATACGATTAACTCTTTCAGCAAAAAATTTTGGTTCCAGTTTTTCTTTCCAGCCAACCATTTTTCCGTTAGGCAACATATCCGGACCATTATTTCCTATCTGTTCAAATTCATTTAAAGCTAATTTAAAATACAGTTCAGTTATCTGGTGATACATGATAAAGATCTGTTCATCCGGAAAATCTGTTTTTGGATTTTGTAACGTAAGTAATGTTTCAACTTGTATATAATCCCAATAGGTTAAAAAATTTGATAATAATAAACCATCTAAATAACTGTTTATATCCTGGCCCATTTGGCCATACTTTTCTTCCAGTAATTTTATTTTCTCTTCTGTTTTAATGTCCATTGCCATAAGAATATTTTTTTATGTTCTTTAGATCTTATGATGGTATTCATAAGCATTCCAAAAGTACTAATTTTATCTATTAATTCCTCTTTTGTCTAAAGCCTTCTGGTAAGCATTCGCATACTTTAAATGCTCTTCGTAAGTGCATGAAAAATCAGAATATCCATTTAATGAGGGCTTTGCGCAAAAGAAAATATATTTATGCTTTACATGGTTTAAAACAGCATCAATAGCCGATACCGAAACCAGGCAAATTGGCCCTGGCGGCAAGCCTTTGCGCTTATAGGTATTGTAAGGGGAATTAATTTCTTTATCTGCATCCAAAACGCGTTGCGCATCAAAATTTTTGTTTGCAAACTTTAATGTCGGATCGGCCTGTAATAACATATCCTTGTGAATGCGGTTAATATATACACCGGCAATTTTTTCCTGTTCACTTTCAATTGCACTTTCTGATTGAGCAATAGATGCCAACGTAATTACTTCAGGAACAGAGAAGCCGATCTTTTTTGCCAGCGCTTTTCTGCTTTCATTCCAAATGCCATTGTATTTTTGTTTTAAAACATCTGTAAATTCATCTGCACTTATTGCCCAACTTACTTCATAAACACCGGGTACAACCATTGCGAAAGCGTTATCAGGATCTAATTTAAAATCATCATACAGTTTTTTTTCGTCAGCTAAATAATTCTCAAGATCATCTCCGCTTAATTCTAATTTATCATCTGTATAATTTATAAATTCATCAAGATTATGAATTTGTGAATTGAATGTAAGTTTTACTTTTTCCTGTTTATTGTATTTGATCAGGTTGATGATCTGGCGCTTGGTCATCCCATTTGTAATACGATACTTGCCGGCATGGATGTTTTTATCCAGTTCCATTTTTTTAGCGAGAAACTCAAATGCTTCAAGGTCATCAATAATGTTTTCAGAATTAATATCGCTTATCACATCTTCAAACGTATCGTTTGTTTCAATATAAACGTAAGTGTAATTCTTATCTTTTAAGTGAATTGCACCGGCAATATATTTTTGATAAATAAAATAAGCACCCATTCCTAAAGCGAGAATAACGATCAAACTTATTATTTTACCTTTTCCTTTTTTATTCATAAAACATTTTCAACCTGTTGCAAAGCCATTTTTGCGTTTTGGTTTTGCGGGTTCTTTTTTAAGATCAACTCTAAATATTTTTTTGCTTCTTTTTTATTTTTTAAGAACGCATAATAACCCGCTAAATTTAATAATAATGGCTCATAATCAGGGTCTATTTTTTGAGCAATTGTGTATAACCTTATTGCCTCTGCCTGCCGGCCCTGGCTTAACCTAATGAAACCCAAATTGGTAAGTGCAGAAACATGTTTTGGATTTTCTTTCACAATAAATTCAAATTGTGTTATAGCATCGTTAAAATTATTTAAAGCTGCCAAAGTTGACCCTAATTTATTCCTGAAATCTAAATTATATGGCGCAAGGTTTGTTGCCTGTTTAAACCATTTAACCGAACCCGGAACGTTATTGGTATTATAATACGATTCTGCAATTCGGTAACAGGTCCACGCATCTAAATTATCATAAGATGGCTTAACGAAGATGGTGTTAAAACATTTTTGCTCGCCCGCCTGGTTTAAATAAAAAATTACTTTTTGAAAATCCTGTTTAATATAATACAACTGTATTAAAGCGCGAAGATTTGCAAACAGATCGTTTGCAGTTTGATCTTTTAATAATAAAATTGCTGAATCTAAATATTGTTTATCCTGTTCAAACTTTTCATATTGATTAATATAGGCCAATCCTTTTGTTAATGCGCTTGGGTTTTTCTCGTTAATAGAATATAAGCCAACAAATGTTTTGATCTTATTCTGTTCTTTTTTCGAAATTGGTTTTCTTATATAATGATCGTGCACCGAAACGTGGGGAATATCGGTTGAGCCTGTTGCAGGCATATGACAGCTGACGCAATTACTAATTTTTTTAGTACCTAGTCCACAGTTTGCAGCATGCAGTACTGCCAACTGCTCGCTGCTTACTTTTGCTGACTGATGACAATTCAGACACGCATCATTAAATACATCTGTATTCGTTTCGCGAACACTTACATGCGGATTATGACAGGTAACACAGGTCATTGCCCCTTTATATGGTTTCAAGGAAGTGGTGGCTGAACTTATCGAAGTCAGTTTTTCATAAGATTTAATAAAGCAGGCGCTTTGTTTTAAACGATCGGCATGCGAGGCCATAATAAAATCTTCATCTGCATTTTTATACTTTGGAAGAAATACAGAAATAAAATCACTCAATTTTTGTCCGGGTTTAAAATCATAAAACGATTTACCTTCTTTTAAAACTGCATTACCCTGTAAATGACAACGCTGACAAAGATCGAACTGACGATCAATAGAAAGTTTTGCAGGATTTACAATAGAATAATCAATAAACTTAGAAGTATCTATTTTAGATCCTGTTTGTCTTTCGGCTACGTGAACACTACCGGGGCCATGACAACGTTCACAATCAATACCTGTTGGAATGCTTGTGTATTTATTTTCAGAACCTAAAACAAAATCCGGGTAACCATTGTGGCAACTCATACATTCTAAACCTATTTTACGTGTGAAATGTGTGTTGACGCCATTCTCAAATCCGGGTGGAAGATCCCAGTGTTTTTTTTGAGTGTAGAAGGTCATTGGCATTTGATTAAAATAACCATTAACCGATTGCAAATGCGAGTTAGTATGTTGCCCTGAACCAATAATAAAATTTACCTGTTCTGTTCTTGAAAAAATGGTATCGCGCTTATCCAAACGGTATTCTTTAAAATACAAACTATCCTTATCCCAAAAAGCATTGTAGTGCATGTCTGAATATTTATCATAGATAGAGGCATTAGCAAAATCGGCAGCAGATTTTTCTTTAGTAGCTAAGCCTAAAGATTTGCCCATACCTGTTTTAATAAATGTATTGTAAATACTCTGATGGCAAGATCTGCAGGTATTCATACCAACATACTTTGCAGAATCGGAGTGATTTAAATAAAGTGAAGAATCTTTTTTCGGAATTTCTTCCGCGATCTTTGGATGAGGCGTATCGCAAAATTTTAACAGCCCAACGAGTGCAATGGTAACCGATAAAAATATATGAACTTTTTTAGACACCGGTATTTATCAGTTGCAAAAACCATACATCTTCAAATGAATCAATTCCTTTTTTATGCCATGCTTTTTTTAAACCACATTTTTCAAAGCCTGCTTTTTCAAATAATGAAAGGCTTGCGGCATTGGATTGATTAACGTTAACGTAGATCTGTTTTAAATGAAGTGTGCCAAAAGCATAAAATTTTATAAGCTCAATACATTCTAAAGCAAAACCATTACCGCGGTAATTATCATGAATATAAATTCCTAAACCACAGCGCGCGTGTTGCGGTTCAAATTCAAAAAGATCAACGATTCCAATTGTTTCATTTGTATCTGTTTTACAAACCATCAAACGCAATTGTTTATTGGTATAAATATCCTGGTAAGCTGTATTTACAAATTCATCTAACACTGCTTTTGAAAAAGGCGTTTGTGTAAAGCTTACTTCCCATAAACTGTGATTATTTTCCCAGCGATATAAAATATCAGCATCGGATGGCTCAAGTGCCCGTATCGAAATATTTTCTCCTTTTAAAAACATTAATCTTTATAATAAGGTAAACGTTGTTCTTTTATTGTTTGATGTAGTTGATCGGCAGTGTAAAAAGGTAATTCAACAAAGCCATTATGCAGATCGAAATTATAAGAGCCTGCAAATTCAAAATACTCATTATCATTCATCCGCTTCATGAGGTCAAAATATAATTCTTCCTCATCATTAGTAACAGCGTAAAAATGTTCGAAAAATAATTTTATGGGTGATAAGCAGGTAGCCTCGTATTGTCTTACAGGTTCAAACTTCGAGATCATTTCCTGTAGCATTTCCAATTGATGATCGTAACTAAAAACAGGATTCTTTTTTAATTTTATAAAAACACTTTCAATTTTTTTTTGAGAGATCATTTTTAATAATGCTTCTGCCGAAACGTTTAATTCATGGCCTTTAATGGTTAAAGAATTGTAATTACCATTTATCATTAAACCAATGTGAGGTGGAATTCTATTAGAATGTAAAGCAACAAGCCAAATATCTTTGTGAAGGCTTGCTTCATGAAGATCAACGGTTTCTACCTTTATATTTACAGTTTCTACGATCATTCAATTTCAATTGAGCCATTAAATACTTTTTGTGCCGGGCCAATTAACCAGATGTTATAAAAATTTTGTTCGAGTACGCGTTCAAATTTTACTTCAAGATTGCCTCCTAAAGTTTTGATGAAACAATTGTTCTTTCCATTTGAAACACCTTTTATAGCGGCCACTAAAGCAGCGGCTGTCACACCGGTACCACAAGAATAGGTTTCATCTTCTACTCCTCTTTCGTATGTGCGTACAAATAAATTATCTTCTACTCTTTCAATAAAATTTACATTAGTACCTTCTTCTTTAAAACGATCGTTATATCGAATTAAAGCGCCCATATTTTTTACATCAAAGCTTTCAACGTTATTAATAAATTTTACAAAATGAGGCGAACCCGTATTCAAATAAAAATAATCATCCCCTACCTCAACATTTTTTACATCCTGCATTTTTAAAGACACTATTTCATTCTCATCAATAGTTGCTTCGTGTAAACCATCAACGGCTAAAAAGTTTGCTGTATCTATTATTATTCCTAAATGTTTTGCAAAGGCCGTAATACAGCGCCCGCCATTGCCACACATACTGCTTGGATTACCATCGCTGTTATAATACACCATTTTAAAATCCGAACCGGGCTCTAATTCCAATAGCATTAAGCCATCGGCTCCAATACCAAAACGACGATCGCATAAAAAATGTATCTGCCCGGGAGTTAAAGAAATTTGGTTTGAGCGATTATCTATCAAAATAAAATCGTTACCGGTACCCTGGTATTTATAAAACGAAAGCTGCATAATAGATTAGTTAATTTTTGCTAATAGACCCGAATCAATAACTCTTTCGAGTGATTTAAAATCGGCGCCGTAAAAAAGTTTATACACCTGATCGGAGCTTTTAATATAATATGAATTATCCAATTCATACAAGGACACATTATTAAAATCTAAAAACCCATAAAGCAAAACTTTATTTTTTGAGAAGCGATACCCTTTTGAATTAAGCGGTGTTTTCCAAAATTCAATAAAATAAAGATCGGAGTTTTTTTCTTTTACTCCGGCAATATCAGCGGCAAGAGAATCGTTTTCATTTTCAGCAGGATTGATGTGGATAATTTTTACATTTTTTACAGATAATAATTCTTCTGTAGCAACATTGATCTCAGAGTTATCACGAATTAAACTATCCACTTCTGAATAATTTACTTTATCGCTTTTTCCTAAATTAATTTTAAAGCGTTCTTTATTTTTGCGGTTATCTTCCTGTTCTTTATCTTCTGTTTTAACTGGTTGTTCAACAACAGTAATTTGTGATTTAGCAGAATCTTTCATCTTATTAAAAAGATCGTTGATCTTAAAAACAAAAAAACCAACACCAACTAAAAGGCCTATAGATAATCCGAAAACAAAAGTTGGTATTTTACGACTGAATCTCATTTAATTTTTCAAGAGTAAATTTAGCAATTTTTTTGTTGCGCCGGTTAAGGTTTGTTAAAAAGAAACCAAAAACGTAACAACGATATTAACTTTACGTTATTAATCTTAAAACAAAAAAGAAGTATGAAAAAGTTGTTGTCAACCATGTTAGTGGCGTGTTTAGGTGGATTAATTTCCTTTATGGGCGCCCGTTATTTTTATGCGGATGATAAAAGTAACACTAGTCAAATCACAAAGCCGTTTGATCAGCAAAACATCAAACTGGCCAATTATACCGAAAACTCAGGACTTAATACTGATTTTACGAATGCAGCCGAAAAATCAGTTAACGCCGTTGTACATATTAAAACAACGAGTGAACAGGTTAACAATTTAAATTATGATCCCTTTGCCGAATGGTTTTACGGCCCTCAAAAAAGGCAGCAAAATTATAGTATGGAAGGAAGCGGAAGCGGTGTTATTATTAGCGGAGACGGTTATATCGTTACCAATAACCACGTTGTTGCGGGGGCTGATAAAATTGAGGTTGTATTAAACGACAGAAGAACTTATATTGGTGAAATTATTGGAGCCGACGCAAGTACAGATGTGGCATTGGTAAAGATCAAAGAAGTGGGGCTTCCATTTTTAAGCTATGGAAACAGCGAAACCGTAAAGGTTGGTGAATGGGCCCTGGCTGTTGGAAATCCGTTCAATCTTGAGAGTACAGTTACCGCGGGTATTATTAGCGCCAAAGGCAGAAGCAATATTTTGGATGTAAATAAACGTCCCATAGAATCTTTTATCCAGACAGATGCTGCGGTTAACCCCGGCAATAGTGGTGGCGCGTTGGTAAATGTGAACGGAGACCTTATTGGTATTAATACAGCCATTGCTTCAAATAATGGTGCTTACCAGGGATACTCGTTTGCAGTACCTGTAAACATCGTTAAAAAAATTGTTAGCGACCTTGTAGAATTTGGAGTCGTACAACGTGCTTATTTTGGTGTAAGCATAAGAGATCTTGATGCTAAATTTGCCGCCGATAAAAATGTAAAACTTTTAAAAGGTATTTATGTAAACGGTGTAACATTGGGCGGTAGCGCCGAAGATGCAGGTATACAGGAGGGCGATGTGATCACACGTGTGGAAGACGTAAATGTTGGAAGCGTTAGCGAGTTACAGGAACAATTAAGTAAATACAGACCCGGTGATAAGATCAACATTGTAGCAGTAAGAAATAATAAAGAAATGAATATGGCAGCAACACTAAAAAGTCTTGATAACACTACAAGTCTGATCAAGAAAAGCGAGATCATTAAAAAATCAATGTCGGCTTTAGGCGCAGATTTTGAAGAAATGAGCTCTGATGAATTAACTAAATTCAGAATAAACAACGGTGTAAAAATTAAAAAACTAAGCACAGGTAAGTTGTCCCAGGTAGGTATTAAAGAAGGGTTTATTATTACAAGTATTGACAAAAAGAAAGTAAGTAATATACAGGACATTAATAATTCTTTAGAGAATAAGACCGGTACTATTTTAATTGAAGGTTTTTATCCTAATGGCGCACGCGCTTACTACGGATTTGCTCTTTAAACACTAAAACAAGCATAAAAAAGGCGAATATGAACTATTCGCCTTTTTTATTTTATAATTCCCTGTTGTTATTTAAATTTTTCTAATTTTGATAAGCCAAATTCACATTGTTGAAATCAAACCAAATTATATTAAATCTACAGAAGAGAATAAAAGAACTCGAGAAAGAGAACAATTCTTTAAAAAAGAAAAAGAACGTTTTTTATACTGATAAAGCAACTGTAAAAGTACCTAAAGAAATAAAACCAATTTTTGACGCTGCATCATTAACAGTACAAAAATATTTTGAAACATTTAAGGCTAATCCCAGTCTTTCTAAAATTGAAGTGAATGGCCAGCGTTATCTTTTAATGCGTGCTGAATCTTTAGCCAACGATTTTTTTAAGAATATTATAAAATTGTATGCCGACAGGCCCTTGCCTGAAGCTATAAAAATTGGAAGAAATTTATTATTTGACATGGCCCATTTAATTGGCATGGAAGACGCTGAAAATTTTCATACCAAAATGAAATTAAAAGATCCACTCGCCAAATTATCTGCCGGCCCTGTGCATTTTGCATACACCGGTTGGGCCTTTGTAGAAATACTGGAAGAAAGCAGGCCAAGCCCTGATGAGAATTTTTATATTAAATACAATCACCCTTTTTCTTTTGAAGCTGATTCGTGGATAAAATCAAAAGAGAAAGCAACTTTTCCGGTATGCACTATGAATGCAGGTTATTCATCGGGTTGGTGCGAACAAAGTTACGGGATTAATTTAACAGCTGTTGAAATTACCTGCAGGGCTAAAGGTGACAAAAATTGTACTTTTATAATGGCACCACCTCATAAAATAAATAAGTATCTCGAAAAAGAATCTATCAAATATAAAAAGCTGAGAAAATACGATGTGCCTTTATTTTTTGAAAGAAAAAAAGTTGAAGAAAAATTAAATAGTGCTGTAAAAGAAAAAGAAACACTTTTAAAAGAAGTACATCATCGTGTAAAAAATAATTTACAGATAATTATAAGCCTGTTGCGATTACATGCGGAAAAAGAAAACAATATTAATTTTTCTTAATTGGTTACTGAAAGTCAAAATCGCATCAGCTCAATGGCCCTTATTCACGAAATGCTTTATGCAGATTCTGACTTTAGTAATATTAATTTATCAAAATATGCAACGTCCATTTTTGAACAGTTAAAAAGCACCTATAATAAACAATTTGTAAAACTAGAGCTTTCTATCCCTAATAATTTTTCATTTGAAATGGATAAGATGATTCCAATAGGTTTAATACTAAATGAATTAATAAGTAATTCTTTTAAATACGCGTTTGTAAAAGATAAAGGCAAGATCAACATCACTTTTAAAAAAATGTATTAATCATTGCTGATAATGGAAAAGGCTTGCCCAAAAATTTTGATCAAAATGATAAAGACAGTTTTGGAATGCAATTAATACAATTATTGGCCGATCAAATTGATGCAAAACTTAGTATTGACAGAAAAGATGGCAGCGCGTTCTCTTTACATTTTAAAACACAAGAACGAAAAAATGATTAAACAATTATCAAAAAATTCTTTGAATCAGTTCCGGCTAATTGCTTTTCTTGAGGGAATCTCTTATTTAATTCTTTTATGCATAGCCATGCCTTTAAAATACAAATTTGGAATTGAGCTTGTGGTAAAATACACTGGATGGGCGCATGGTATATTATTTGTTGCATATATGATCTTACTTTTGAAAGTTTGGAAACAATATAACTGGTCATTTAAAAAAGTTGTTTATGCATTTGTAGCATCGCTTTTACCTTTTGGCACATTTGTTTTTGATAAACAGTTAAGAGAAAATAAGATCGTTTAGAATTAATCTAAGAAAAACAAGCCACTCTAAGCATTTGCATATACT
Organism: Bacteroidota bacterium; assembly: GCA_013816615.1. GTDB lineage: Bacteria > Bacteroidota > Bacteroidia > B-17B0 > Aurantibacillaceae > Aurantibacillus. Next base: position 7,861 of record JACDED010000049.1, on the reverse strand, counting down.
TTAACCCCTTTTCTCTTGCCAGTTTAATATTGTTCTCAGGAATTAATTCAGGATGTTTATATAAGGACAGCGCTTTGGTGATACTTTCTTCTCTTAATAAATGTAGCATCGGATAAACAGAACGGTTCGTGTAATTTGCCGGATCATCTTTATCGGCACCATCAAAACAATAATCCGGGTGAAAACTTGCCAATTGGTAAATACCTTCATATTCTTCTTCTTCTAAAAGTTGTTGAGCTACATCAACAAGATCAAGATACTCTTCAAAATCAGAAAAATTATTTGGAAAAATAATAAAGGTTGTTTCTATATCTTCTTTCACATCTAAATGCTGCATCTCTTTTATTAAAGCTTCAAGACTTGTTTTAAGATCTGTATTTGTAAGCACTGAATAATGAATGCTTTTTTTAAGAAGGGCTTTTGCAGCAAACGGACAAAAATTAAGATCGATAACAACATCCTTTATCCATTTTTGAGTTTTTTCTATACTTTCCTGTTCGATCATCTTCATTTTTTTAACACAAATGTAAAATTGAACAAAAAAATTTGAATTAAATATTTAATTAAATATTAAACAAAAAAATAAACAATACTCTGAAACACTTGATATTATTGTGTTTTAACAAATATTTTATTTTGGCACGGTCTTTGTAAAAGTTTGTTAAAATAAACTGAACCTCAATTTAAAATTAAAACATATGAAACCAACTAAAAAAATGATCATTGTTCTTTTATCTTTTATAGCGTTATTCGCTCATAAAAGTATAGGACAAGTAGGACTAAAAGCCTCTTACATTTTTACCGGCGATTCGATTGCCGGGTTTGATGAAGCGGCAGCTTCTTCATCTGCACTTGCAAACGGCTGTTATGGAAAAGAGTTTAAAGTTTTTCTTTACAATCAAAAAAGAATTTATGTAAAGCAGAAATATAATTTAAAAACTACTTCCGAAAAAAAATTAACCTTGTTTAAAAATCCTGCTTCATTTAAAACATCTTTACTTCCTCCCGGTGGCGCATGTAATAATGAAGATTTTGAATTAGCAACTTTTCAGATTCTTGCTCCAAGTGCCGTTCAGGGATGGACATTTCAATCAGGTTCATATAATGGCGGATGTTCTCAACCATCTTTTTTTAGCACAGGTATTTATACAGTGCATACCGGCCCTATCGTTGACCCAAGAATTCCTGGGCAGATCGGTTCATATTTTGATTCACAATTAAATACTACTCCGGCAGGAAATAGTTTTTTACAATTAAATGATGGTTTCGCCGGTGCAAAAGCTGCGCAAGCATCAAAAGCATTTATTGTAAATCCAAACAATGCCGTATATCAATACGCGTATCTTCCGGTAATTGAAGATGGAACACATGCATGTTGCGATCAACCAAGCTTTAATATTAAAATTACAGTTACAAATACAATAACAAATACTTCAACGGTTTTAGCTTGTCCGAATATTTCCGTTGCTGTTCCGGGGCCTGGTTGTTCATTTACAATACCTCCCGGGGGCCCTGTTTTTGTGCCTTGCACAGCAGGATATCCATCATGGGTTTATTCAAACTGGACTGCTTCTGCAATTGATCTTTCTCCATACTTAAACAACCTTGTACAATTAGATATTACAGTTGTTGATTGTGGTTTTGGCGGACACGGTGCCTATATTTATTTTGATTCGAAATGTGCACCCATGACAATTATTGGAAATAACAATTCATTTCCTGCAGGTACAGCTTCTATTACTTTGCCAACTTGTGGATCTACAGGTGCAACTATTATAGCACCTCCAGGACTAGGGCCATATACATGGGCAGGACCGGGTGTAGCGCCACCATTCACACAAACTCTTGTTACCGGTAACTCTGGAGATTTTACTTTAACTATGAATCCTCCGGGATCATGCGCGCCAATAATTCGTGTAATAACCGTAACAATAACTCCTGCACCACAAATTTTTGCCTCAGTACAACAAGCACCTTGTGGCGGTACAATTGCAATAGCTTCGTGTACAACAGCAGGTTCCGCTTCAGTAGCATCCACAATAGTGTGGTCGCCTACACCAGTATCGCTTAATAGTACAACAACACAAGCTACTTATACAATAGGCACAGGTCCGGTAACTGTAACAGCCTCCGACCCGTTAGGTTGTATGGCGTCTGCTACAGTAAATATTAGCGGAGCGCCTCCTGTACCAACATTTACACTAACTAATGTTACGGGCTCAGGAAGTATAACCTGTACCTATCCTTGTATTAATTACATAGCTAATACAAGTTACACTTATGGCACTTTAACTTATTCGTGGGTTAGCTTGAGCGGCACAGCATCAGGAACAAATGTTAGTTTTTGCAATCCCGCACAATATACAGTAACAGCAACCGATCTGGCAACAGGTTGTAGCACGTTCTCTGTTTTTACAATTGGCGTTGATTTGGCAGTTCCCGCATTTACAGTTACACCTACAACACAAAATATTATTTGTCCTGCGGGATCGCCTGCAACATTTACAGCATTTACAAGTAATACTGCAACCAATATGACGCATACATGGTTTTCTCCGCTCGGAGGAAGTTCAACAACCGGAGGAACAGTTTCTATTTATGGTGGGGCAGTTGGTGTAAGTACTATTTGTGTTACAAATAATATTAATGGTTGCAGTACATGTAAAACGGTTACTGTTACTTCGTTATCAGGCTTCCCTACTTATTCAGTAACAAGCCCTCAACAATTTACAATTGGTTGCGGTTCTACCAGCTTAACTTCTATTAATATTTCTAACGTAAATACTTATACTAATCCGCTAAATCCTCCAACAGGTGGGCCGGTAAGTTATACTGTTCTACCTCCCAGCTTTGCAGGACCAACTTATACATTTGGCTCATCTGCTGTTTACACAGTAAATACTCCAGGGCAGTATACAGTTATTGTACTTGATAACACCAATAATTGTGAAACACATGTAGTAGTATCTATTATACAAAATACTTTTGCACCACAAAGTGCGGCTGCTGCAGTAACACCCACTTTGAGTTGTTACACATCCTGCACTTTATTAAAAGGTACAAGTACTAATAGCAATACTATATTTAGTTGGGCATTTGCGGGTCCACCAGCCGGACAATTACCAAATGACACATTAACCGTTTGCGCAACATCTGTAGCAAATAATACTGTTGTGGGCACTTATACTTTAACAGTTACTGATAACATTAATAAATGTAAGAGCACCCAAACTTTGACCATTTATCAAAATACGTCAAAACCAAATGCGCTTATTACACCTGCAGGTTCACCTTCAATTACATGTACTACACCAACTATTAACTTAACTAATGCCAGCTTTACGAATGCAGTGTCAGCTCCATTCCCACATGCTTTATCGGTAACGGGTTATTTATGGGCTGGCCCTTCTCCACAGGCAACATTAGCAAATTCATCTACGTATATTGCTTACACACCAGGTATTTATACATTAACTGCGCAGGATGTTAATAACGGTTGTTTTGCAGTAGCAACTAAAACAATTATTGATAACAGGATCTATCCTATTGTTAATAATCCGGTTGCACCATCTCCGTTTATTTTAGATTGTGGTGCTTTAGCTACAAATAACGCCACGATCTATCCTATTGTGAGTGGAGTTACTACTGGCTTTACTTATTCCTGGACACCGGTACCTACAGTTTTTTTTGGGCCATTAAATACGGCAACAACAACTGTAAATAAACCAGGAGAATATAAAATAACTGTAACAAATCCGGCTAACGGTTGTTCTGCTGAAGGACGCGTTGAAGTTATTGATGGCACATTGAATGGAAATTTTGAACCAAGCGTTTATAACGGTTTTGCTCCATTAAATGTAAGCTTTACAAATTTATCTGCTTCATCATCTTCAACTACACCAACTGCAAGTATAACTTCCGCCTGGAGTTTTGGAAATGGTACAACCTCCGTAACTGCTAACGTGAACATTTCACCAAATACCACTTATATTAATGCGGGCACTTATACTGTAACTATGTATGCAGTAAAAGGAACTTGTTCAGTTACTGTACAAAAAATCATTATTGTAGAGTTACCATCTGAATTAGAAGTGCCTAACGTGTTTACACCAAATGATGATGGAAACAATGATATCTTCTTCTTAAAAGTGCAAAATGTAACAGACATTCATGCTTATATCTTTGATCGTTGGGGTAACCAGGTTTACGAATCTGTAAGCACCACAGGAAATATTACCTGGGATGGAAAAAGTGCTTCGGGAAAAGATATGCCTGCAGGAATTTACTTCTATACTATCAAAGCAACAGGTAAGGATGGTACTGAGTATGATAAAAAAGGTAATGTAAGTATTTTCAGATAAAAAATAAATTGTTCTAAATAAAAAACCCTTCCATAAAAAGAAGGGTTTTTTATTTTAGAATTGTTCGGCCTGTAAATTAAAATCAATTACCCTGCGTTTACTTTTTCCTAACCAGGCTTGCACCACCCCGTCTGCATCGGGATAATAAAAACTGCGTTTTACCAAGCCAGCTATTTCTTCCCGTGAACTAAAATTATCGGTATTATCAAAATAACCATAACCAACATAATGGCCATTCTCAATTAATACAATTGAATTTTCATCTGCTCGCCTTCCTTTTTCAATTATCACAAAATCAGGATGATGAAAACTATATTGTTGAACAATTTGTTGCGCACGTTTATTATAGTCTTCTATTTCCTCTTCACCGGTACAAATACCGTTACACTTTTTTATCTGGTGGTTAAAACACAAACTTCCTTCTTCGGTTAAAGAACAATATTGAAGACATAATACTTTTTCTTCTATCCACAATTCCAGCCTTTCGCGGGTAGATAAATAATTTGTAAAAGCTATTAACGAATTTTCCGCTTCCTCATAAGGCACGATCTTAAAACTAATAATACCTTGTTTATTTTTAAACCAATCAATACTATGCGTAAAAATATCAGCTTTACTTTTTCTGTTATAAAGTGGTTTATGTTTTTTTATCTCTTCTACCTCTAATAATAAAGCTATTAGTTCACTTCCCGTTTCTACAAAGTCAACATTGTAAAGATCGTTCAACATTTTTTTGCCTTTACGCTCTTCAGTTCCAAAATGACTTTGCGCGCGGTTATACATGTTTACACTTTTACCAATGTAAATGATAAGCCCTTCTTTATTTAAAAAATAATAAACACCGCAACTTTCAGGTAATTTATTTAAAATGTATTTTTTAATATTATCAATACGGCGTGTCATTATTTCAACCAATCCTTTATTTCGGTATTGAGGATTATTATTCTTCAATTGAATAAGCAAGTCGAATAACTGCGCTGTTGCAACGGCATCACCCTCTGCCCTGTGACGGCCAAAGATCTCAATACTTAATGATGCGCACAAATGACCAAGGCTGTACGAAATTCTTCCGGGAATTAATTTACGGCTCAAACGAACCGTACATAAAGTTTCACGTTTATATTTATATCCTAAAGAAGCAAATTCGTCTTTAATAAAATTGTAATCAAAACCAACATTGTGTGCCACAAAAACACAATTCTCTGTCATTTCAATTATTTTTTTTGCAACCTCATGAAATTTGGGTGCATCTTTTACCATATCGTTGGTGATATTGGTAAGGCTTGTAAAATAAGGCGTGATATTACATTCGGGATTAAGCAAAGTGGTAAATTTATCTACTACACTTAAACCATCATGAACCAAAATGCAAATTTCGGTAATGCGGCCTTTTTCATAATTGAATTTTCCGCCGCAGGTCTCTATATCTATAATGGCAAACACGCTGTTACAAAGTAACGGCTTTATTTTCGCTCAATAAAAAAATGCTATAATTTGTAGCTAAAACTGATAGAAAATATAAGATATTAAATGGAAGATGAAGTTTTTAACATAACCCTTTCCATTTTACATTCTTTATTTATCCAGCCAGTGCTTGAAATCATTAACCCTTTCGCGGCTTACAACGCTATCTTCATCTTTTAAGGTAGAGGAATTTATTTTTAAGCGGCTGTTAAAATAAGAGCTCACCTTTTGAACACTGCTAATATTAATAAGTACTTTACGGTTGATCCTAAAAAAAATATCAGGAGAGATCAACGTTTCCAGATTATCCAGAGTATAGTCGATCACGTAACGCTTATTATTTTCAGTTACCAGCAAAACCATTCCATCTTCGGAAACAAAATGTAAAATATCTTCAGTCTTTATAGATGAAATAGTATCGCCTATTTTAACTATAAAACGATTTTTAAATTGTTTATTAATGCCCTGATAAGCATTAGAGATATTATCTAGGACAGCTGTTTGATTGGCGCCGTTTAACTTTTTAAATTTTTCAACGGCCGCGCCCAGATCTTCAACTCCAATAGGTTTTAAAAGATAATCCACACTGTTTATTTTAAAAGCTTTAATAGCGTACTCATTATAAGCAGTTGTAAAAATTACCGGTGTATCAATTGAGATCTTTGAGAAAATATCAAAGCTTATACCATCTGCCAAATGAACATCCACAAAAAGAAGATCGGCCTTTAAACCTTTTTTAAATTCTTCAACACTTTTTTTTACAGAATCGAAAGTGGCAATAATAGTTATAGAGCTGTCTACTTTTTTTAAAAGTGTTGCCAGGTGATCAGCAGATAATTTTTCGTCTTCTATTATTATTGCTTTCATTTTACAGATAATAATGGAATTTTTACAATAAACGAATTGGCAGTTTCAATTATCTCAACTTCTTGTTTGGTAAAGAACTTGTAACGGTCTTTTATATTCTGGAGCCCGGTTTTGGAGCTTGGCTCCGTTGTAGTTCTTAATTGCAGGTTATTTGAACTTCGATCATTTCACCATTCATTTTTACCGAGACCTTTAAAGGCAATTCATTAGAGATCTCGTTATGTTTAATAGCGTTTTCAATCAGCATTTGCAGAGATAAAGGTGGCAACATTAAATGCATTTTATCTTTTGGAATATCAATATCGAAAGAAATATTTTTATCAAAACGTATCTGGATCAAATAAGTATAAGATTGAATAAATGTTAGTTCTGAATCCAGCGTTACCAATTCACAATTTCTGTTATCCAACAAATAACGATATACTTTTGAAAGCTGATTAATGAAGCCTACCGCTTTATCCTGATCGATATAAACTAAAGAAGATAATACACTTAAATTATTGAATAAAAAATGTGGGTTCAACTGGTCTTTTAAATTTTGTAATTGCGCCTGGAGGTTTTCGGTTTTATATTTTTCAATTTCAAGCAAAGAGCGTTTCCAGTTACCAAAAAACTGTGTGCCAATTTCTACTGACAAAATAATTATAGAGATGAGAACACCTAGTATAATGGCGGTGATCATGAATGCGCTTTTCGTTTCCTCCGGCATCGGGCAAACAAATTTATTGAATGCCAACATTGACATGTGGATCACAAAAGCACTAAAAATTACGCTAACAGGTAAATGAACCAATATTCGTTTTCCCGGGCTTTTTTCCCATGGAAATTTTTTGTTCATCAAAGAATCAATTCTCAAATTTCCTTCCCAAACAAGTATTGTAATACCAATCGAAATACAGAAATCAATTAACTGATTATGCTCCGGATGTACACCTGCTATTATAGTATCAAGTAACTTGGAAATAATGATTCCAGCTATGATCATATAAATAAAGCGTATTTTATTTCTTCTCATTGTTTAAAAGTAACAATTTTTTAGTTTCTAATTTACCTGCTTCTCTTTTTCGCTGTTTCACAACATATTTCGGGTCAACTTAATTTTCTGGGGAGCAGATTCATTAAGCAAACAGTTTCCCTAACCTAAACAAGAAGAATTTAACATCAGTTAC
>JACDED010000172.1 GCA_013816615.1 Bacteroidota bacterium | reverse complement strand
TTTATGCTAATTTTAAGGATACACTATTTAAAACTTGCAAAGGCTTTGAGATTTATGGTGTGTCGAGGGATAGTAATAAAAACGCTTGGCTTAATTGCATGAAGCAAAATAATTATAATTGGAAATGCAATGTTTTAGATAGTGGTGATTGGAATACGACTGCATCGTATTTGTATAACATACAATTTCTGCCCACTAATTTTTTAATTGATAACAACGGAGTTATTATTGCCAAAAATCTTCGCGATACTATGGTCGCAAAAACATTGATTAGCCTTTTGAAATAAATTTTAATTGCGTTTCCTGACGTTTTTAACATTTAGACTTTAAATTTACTTAGTACTTTTAAAACGTTGTTTTTAAACAGATTATCTCTTTTTTAACAATTTTGTATAGGTAATATTACCTACTCCAAAATAGGTAATATTACCTATTGCAAAAGACATATTTATTGTAAAAATTAGCCATGTTTTAAATCAAACATTAAAATTTATTTATTAATCATTAAAGCATGAGATATTTTTTGTGTATTCTTTTACTACCAATTGCAGTATTAACCACAGGTAGGTTTGGCGCTTTTTTATTAAGCCTAATTCTCAGCGCATTGTTTTGGATATCGGGGATAATTTATGCCATTTTAGTTACAAATAAATATTATGCTTATAAAAGGCACAAAGAATTATTAGAAGCTCAAAATTTGAGAATTATTAAACAATAACTAAAAAAAACAACGAAAAATTAAAACAATGAAAATATAATGTAATAAATCTTTTATGTAACTTAGTTCTGAATTATAAAACATAACTTATAAGAAGAAACAAAAAGGAATAAAAGACATAATACGTTTGTAAAACTAATTGCGCCCTCTAAAACCACGAATTTTAAACCAGTAAGCAATAGTGAAGCAACGTCCGAAAGGGCGTGCGCTTTACTGTTCTTACTGGGGGACTTCGTGGTTCCTTGAGGGTAAGCAGTATCGTTGCACGCCCCCTTTTTTTGGGGTGATTTGAAAAATGAAACTAAAAAAAGTAATAGTGCTATTACAAAACAATATAAACGCTTATGAACCGTTCCTACACGAGTGGTCAACAAATGAAAATTGTTCATTAAGCCCTGAAGACCTTAGAGTTATTGATACTTATAAAAAAATTAATTTTAAAATTAATTTTTTCTCACTATTCCGTTCCTTTAAACAAAAAAAACGAATTCAAACAATTGTTGCAAAATTAATATGGGATTACCAAAAATTTAAAGAATGGGTAATAACAAATTTTGTATTTAGCATACTAAAACTTATTAGAGATAATAGTTTTAATAATTTTTTTCTACATCTGCCCTTAGATTACCTGTCCTTACCATACGAGTTAAAAAACAAACTAAAATTATTAAAAATAAAAACGGTTTATGAAATTTTTGAAAACTATAACGAAGAAGATTTTTATAAAACCTCAACGTTTAATCACGTTGTGGCGTTTGAGATCACTTTAAAAAAACTATCAACAATTAATAATTAACTTATGATATTATCAATCATGTAATCACGTCCTCATACCTAAAATGAAATAATGTAATTTAAAAGTTATGGCAATTATAGAGCAATTAGAAAGAATTAAGTATATTGACTATTTGATCCATTCAAAAACGGCATGTTCATTAGAGGAAATTTCTTTAAAGGTGAAAACATCCCGTAGACAGGTTCAAAATACTATAACTCTAATGAAGAATTTAGGCGCCCCTTTGAAATATTGCCATAGCAAAAAAGGATATTATTATTCAGAAGATAAAAAATTAACAATTAAATACGAGAAATTTTGAGTAGTGGAAATATTATTGCCACTACTCCGCATAACTTTGTATGATATTAAACAACAAAAACGAAAACAATGAAAAAATTATTAATCTTTCTTATGGCGGTATTTGCTTTTAACAGCAATTTATTTGCACAAGGTGGCGAAATGCATATTAACCGTGAATGGCGCGATTACACAGGCAATCCTGTTTTTAACCCAATTTTAAATCCTTTTGGTTTGGAGTGGACAAAGTCAATTCCTTCTGCTACCGCTGGCCTCATAACAGTTGGCCACACGCAAGTTTCAGGTCAAGGCGAAAATATACTTTTAACCAAATACGATGATGGTGGCTCAATTCTATGGCAGGTAAATTATAATGTTGGTGGAACAAGAAATGAATATGGTATCGACCTAAAAGAAGACGCAACAACTGGGTATATATACGTTTGCGGAACTACCGACAATGGAAGCACAACTAATTACGACGTTGTTGTTTTGGTTTATAATTCAAGCGGCACGCTCCAATACTCTACAACTTATGATGTCAATGGATTGAATGATATTGGCACAGCAATAAATTTTGATTCTAACGGCTATCCTATCGTTTGTGCAAGTAGCGAAAACTCAACAACTATGTCTGATTTTCTTGTTTTAAGTTACGATAATACTTTATCTTTATTATGGAATACAATATATGATTATAGTTCGTTAATCGATGTTCCTGTTGGAATTGAAGTTATTAGTGGGAAGGTACTTGTTGCAGGTGCAAGTGCAAACTCTTTAACTGATTGGGATTATACAGTAGTTGAATTTGATGAAACCACCGGATCATATCTAGCTGACACCAGAGACAACATTTCAGGTGTGGGTTACGATCAACCGTTTGCTTTTTGTAAAGATGCTAGTGGTAATACTTATGTTACAGGGCGTGCCTCCACAAATGGAATTAACTATGATGTGCGAACAATGAAAATATCGCCATTAAATACAATTGTTTGGACGCAGACATTTGATGGCGTTGGCTTAGAAGATATTGGTAATACAATTGCTGTTGATGGGAATGGTAATGTTATCGTTGGTGGTTTTACCACAAAATCCAATAACAAAAAAGATTTATTAGTGTTAAAATATAATTCTTCTGGCACACTACAATGGACACAAACACAAACTTCAAAAGACCCAGCCGCCGATGCTTTTGTAAAAAAGTTAGTACTTAATACGGGTGGCGATATATATTACATTGCCGGAGAAAAGGGTATTGGTGCTAATAAACAAGCATTAGTTGGCAAAATAAAATCATCAGGCAAAAAAAGTTGGGAGCGTTCTATAAAAGGCAATTACGATTATCTACCTTCTGATATACAATTTGGTGGCGGTGGCGGCATCGGCGTTTATACAATCGCAATAAAAGATTCTACTATTAATGTTTATGAAACAGCATACTACACAGAGATGGAAAGAGATACAGCCCGTAAATTTTATGGCAACGGTAAACCTTGGTACAAGAAACATGAATTCGCTGTACAGTTTAAAGCTTCCGCGATTGATACAACTAAAATCAATAATAAAAACATAACCTATGGGTATTTAAGTGACTTCTTAAAATCTACTAGCTTTTCAGACTTCGCTGATTATTTAAGAATGGATTTGAGTGACGTCAAGGCATTCAAAATTCATCCAAACTTAACCAGTTATGACACATTATCATTGAGTCGTACAGGGAATACAGTTAAGCTTCCGCCGTTTTATGCGAGTTTAGGTTTAATCTTCCCAAGTTCAGTAAACGATACTCTTGTTGAAAGACAATTAAGAAACGCTTCACAATTTGTTATTGCTGCTGATCTAAATTATTATCTAACATTAAATACTGCAAATGACATCGAATATACAAATGGACATTCTGGTGGACTTGACGCAACTGTTACATATACTAATGCAAATATTAATGTCTCACCTGCATGGGCGATAGAAACAGGTAATCCAAATATAATTGTTGGGATTTTCGATAGTGGTATTAACTACTCACACGCAGATTTCAATGGAAGCGGACTTACTTCTTCTAAAGTAACAGCAGGCTATGATTATTATCATGATCTACCATATCTCAGCTCTCTTCCTGTCGATAAATACGGTCATGGGACTGCCAACGCTGGCATTATTGGTGCAATACGAAATAACACAATTGGCGTATCGGGTATCGCCGGAGGGGATGCTTCATCATTTCCATACAATACCGGAGTAAGTTTACATGATATGAAAAATTATGAAGGAAATGATAGTGATACTTTGGGACAAAACGCATACGTTGGAGCAGGCTTAATAACTATGGAAAGAGCGATGTTAGATGGCGCGCTATCGAGTCCGACTGCAAACATTGGACAGGGACAACATGCTCAAAATCATTCTTGGGCAATTGCAAATTTTTTCACACCTGTTGATTCAGTTATTTGGACTTTGCGAAATGTGATGAATACTATTTTTGAAAATGAAGTTGTAATGGGTTTTCCTTCAGGAAATTTTGAAAATTCAGGGTTCGGTACTGGTAACTACAGCAAACCGGGAAATTTTAAAGATGAATATTGTCTCAACATTGGAGGGATTGATGGAACTGGATTAAGAGCTTCATATTCAAGTGGAGGAGAATATTTAGATTTTGTTGCTCCTTCCACTTATGAATTGTTTCAATGTTTAAAAAAGAGCGGTAATGGAACTACCGATTCTTTGACATGGGGCGGGCCAGCAACAGCTGGAGCGGGCTTAATAGCTGGAACTTCATATGCAGCACCGCACGCGGTTGGTGTTGCAGCGTTGATACTAAGCTATGTTAACAACCATCCCCTAAAGCCAAATAATATTGCGCCTGAAGATATTGAAAAGATTATGGAAAAAACAGCAACGGATATTAATGGTGTCGCTCCTTATGGCCCTAATTATGATCTTCCTACAGGACATGGGCGAATTAATGCAGGTGGAGCTTTACAACAAATTAAAATTCCAAATTATTTAGTTAAACATTACAATATCAATACAACAATTGCTAATACAAGCACAACCCTTGTTGGGTCATTAGAATCCGCTTATTTTAAATTTAATTATTTACAATTTCCTCAAGGAAATGCAGTTGTGAATCGCTATAAGGTTTCTTATACAAATAGTCATAGTTTAAGCGGTGCATATACAATCATAGATGCTTGGAAGCGAGATGCTGTAAGTAATCTACCGGGAATAATTTCTGATCCAATTGCAAATAATCCGTTTGACGATAAATATTATATACCAAATACAACTAGTGTAACATTGCAGAGTTATAATAATTCATCAGCACTTCTCGAAGGTTATGTATATGAAATTATGGTCTATGATCCTGTCGCTTTTACTTATACTTCTTCCGGTGTTTGGTATCCTTTCGACTTAAACCCAACCAATCCTGTAAAATTTGCGTATACATTACACTTAAAAGATCCTACAGTTGGAATAGAGGAAATAAATTCAGAAAGCGGTGTTTCCGTGTATCCTAATCCTGCAAATGACAAAATAATTATTCGTTTTGATACAGATAAATCAGAAAAGGCAAATGTTAGAATTACTGATGTTATGGGCAAATTACTTTTTGAAGAAACTATGAAATTTGATGATGGCAGCAAACACCGTGAAATAACCACTGCCAATCTCACGAATGGTATTTATTTTGTAACTTTAAATATGGATAATGGTAAAAAGATCACATTCAAACAAATAATTGCACACTAACATGAGAAATTTACCTTTTATTTTATTATTCCTATTTATTGGGACATTAAAAAGTCAAAGCATTGATTCTATTAAAGTGTTAAATGGTTCATTCATTACAACCATAGATACTATAAGAATTAAGGTTTACACAATGTCAGGTGAAGGGGGAACTATTCAAAGTAATAACCATGCTATCAATGGTGGCGTGATTAGTGGAACTGTTCACATGTGTTCAGGTAACTTATCTTTAGTAACCTATCCTACAACTATTATTAAAGTTAACCCGTTACCTCAAGGAACATATAAAATAAAAATTAAATTAATGGATTATGATAATTTTTTTAGTCCAGGTTGTAATGTATTAAAAATAAGCGTCAGTGATTCTTTAAATATAAATGTTCAATTATTTAATGGAATAACTGAAATTAATCCTCTGACAAATAATATCACTTTACAACCAAACCCTTTTTCAAACGAAATTTTCGTTAATAATTTATTGGAAAGCAATTATATGGGAACAATATGTAATTCTTTAGGGCAAAACGTATTTGAAAAATCATTTTCAAATCAAAATGAAAGAATTGATTTATCCTTTTTACCAATAGGTTTATACTATTTTAAAGCTCATGATTCTAATTCGAGTAAAGTTTTTAAAATAATTAAGAATTAATGAAACGTTTAAATCTCATCATAATTTGCTTGGTTTTTTCGCTAGTTTATTGTCCGAAATTCTACTCGCAATATAATTGTCAAACGAACATCTATGATAATGGTTTAAATTTAGAAACGCCAAAGACTAACTCCAAAAATTCTTTCAATATTGCAGGAATTAATTGTAATACTAATGGTTTTTTTGGAGTTCGGTCTAATGGCACAATTGACGAATTTTCATTAAACGGGAGTGCTTTAACATTTACGAATTCGATTTTGACAGGATCGAATATAACCTCTATTGCATACTGTAATAATTTAAACGGTTTTTTTAGCAAAACATTTTATGCCAGTAGTAATAATTCAGGAACCTATACCCCAAGTTATTTTGATGGAAGTGCATGGATAAATACTCCTAACACCTTTACCAATGCCCTTTATAATTGCGGGTGTAGCAATAACGACATTTACTACTCATCTAATTATAACAGTTCAGTGTATGCAAGAAGAATAATTAAATATGATGGTAATTCATTTGTCGAAATATATGGGAGAGCAAACAGGGTTCTTGCAATTGCAGATTTAGCAGTTGATGGTGGTGGAAATATTTGGTTTTTAACTGGCACAGATTCTTTAAATTTTGTTAGTGATAGTATCATGGAAATTTCACCTACTGGTGAAATACTAAAACAACTACCTTTTTCCTATAATTGCTACAATGCTTATGGATCATTTATTTTAAACGATGTTTATTACGTTGCTTTCGGGTCTTCAAACTCATTAAGTCCTAACAAGCTTCTGCCAATGACATTCATATCTAACATTGTTACTACTGGAAATTTTATAAATATGCCTGCAAATAATTATACCGATCTTGCTAGTTGCAACGCTGGCTACCCCATTGGGGTAAAAAAAAACAATACTAATATTACAGATAAAATAAAATTTTATCCAACCCCTACAAGCGATAAAATAAAAGTTGAATTTGAAAATGAAGATCTAAAAGAATCAAAACTCGATATTATTAATTCTTTAGGTCAGATAGTTTACACTTTAAATAATCCCGATCAAAAACAAGAAATTGATTTAAGTTTTTTAGCAAGCGGTGTATATTATTTAGTGGTTCAGAATAGGACGGAGCAAAAAGCCGTTAAACTAATTAAAGAATAAGTGTCAAACCTTTAAGATATAGAGTTTAATTATGTGTGTTACTGTTCTAAAATTATATATTTTTCCGTTAATTTGTTTGTAGCGATTTTTAAAAAGGCTAATTCTGGGTCAGCCGTAAAAGTTGGGGAGCAGGGTAAAAATAGTTAGCTTTCGGTTCACTAATCCTTAAAGATATCACACACGATTTTATAGAAAACGTAT
>JACDED010000048.1:24864-30998 GCA_013816615.1 Bacteroidota bacterium | reverse complement strand
ATATCAGCAACATTCCATGCGCTTACAATTAATCTTCTTGAATCAGGGTTTTTTTTGATCATATCAATTACCTGTGTGATCTGATCAATGTGTCCACCATTTGGCGTTGGCCAGTTGCGCCATTGGAAACCATACACAGGGCCAAGGTTTCCATTTTCATCTGCCCAATCATCCCAAATACTTACGCCATTATCTTTTAAATATTTAATATTGGTATCTCCTTTTAAGAACCATAATAATTCATGAATAATACTTTTTGTATGCAATTTTTTTGTTGTGCATAAAGGAAAACCTTCTTGTAAATTATAACGCGACTGGTAACCAAAAACGCTTACCGTGCCGGTTCCTGTTCTGTCTGTTTTGGTAGCCCCAACATTTAATACATGTTGCATGAGATCGTGATATTGCTTCATAGTTCTTTGTTCTGTTTATACAAAAATAAAAATCCCCCGGTTTAATAACAGGGGGATTTATAAAAAGTTTTTAGAATCTTTATCTAATCAGGTTAACATGGCCGGTAAACTCTTTGTAGCCCTCTCTGTGAGTTCCGAGCACCTTAATTTTATAAATATATGTGCCAATTTCGGCCTGCTGGCCTTTCACGGTGCCATCCCAACCCTTGGCATAATCTCTTGAAAAATAGATCTGGTTACCACCGCGGGTCCATAATTCCATAATAAAATCATCAGTAGAAAAACCTACACCTTGTACACGAAATAACTCGTTCATTCCATCACCATTTGGTGTAAAGGTATTTGGAATATAAATACTTATGTCATCAATAACTTCCAAGATCTGCAATATTGTATCAGCACAACCTTTATCTGTTGTGGCAATAAGTGCTATAGGATACGATCCTGTTTTTTCATAATAACGATCCGGGGTCAGCTTACCTGTCGTATCTATCCCTACAACACCTGTACCACTAAACATCCAGGTTTGCGAAGCCACAGGATTACCATATGTTGGATAGAATGTAACATGATTATCAGTAAGTGTTGGGTATTCCGGCACGTGATAAAAATTAGCTTCAGGTCTTGGGTAAACTGTAATATCAGTATAGTATTTAAAATTACCCGAACAACCGTTAACACCTTTTGTGTGAATGGTTAATGGATAAACACCGGGTTCATCCAAACAATAATAAACACTATCTGCATTAAATTGTTTATTACCTCCAAAATCATACATTACTGAAAAAGCATCTGAGCCTAACTTCGCGTTATAAAGTTGACAAAGTGATGCACAACCTTCAGCTTTTTCAAGTTGCAGATCCGGCTTAGGCGCCATTTTTACATTTATGGTAAATGTGTGTGTAATACTGTATGTAGGACAAGCAATATCGTAAGCATAAAGATTATAAATTGTTGTACCTGCAGGAATGATCGTTTGAATACTTCCTGTGGGTGAACTTAAGAAAACAGGAGGGTTCCAAACATATGCATAGTTAGCGCTACCGCCGGTTGATCCTGCATATACTTTAATGCTATCGCCCTGGCACATTGATAAACTATTTGGCACCATTGTAAATTGTATTGGTGATGCAACGTTAACCAGTATTGTTTGTGTGGTAGAACAGAAGCCTAATGTAGCCGTTAAGCTATAAGTACCTGCCTGTGTAAGTGTAACATTTGTCATTACTAAATTTTGAGCGTTAGAAACAATACCGCCACCATTTTGCCATGTGTAAGAACTTGCCCCCGAAGGACCTGGTATAGTTAACGTTGAATTATAACAAAGCGAAGTAGATACTGGTAATGTAAATGTTACAACAGGATTTACAATAAGATTTAAAGTACCTGTATTTAAACAATTAATAAAACCATTACTGTAGGTTGTGGTGATAGTATAAACTCCTGCAGCAGAAACAGGTGTATTAAGCAAGGTAGCATTTGGTGTAGATGCCGCGTAACCTCCGGGACCTGTCCACGAATACCCAACAGCGCTAACTGAGTTGGCAGATAACACATTTGTTTGCCCTGCACAACCATTCATTATTGAATTAATGGTAATTGAATTTATTTGCACTACATTCATTTGCGAAGTTCCTGTATTTGCACAACTTACTGTACCTATTGAGAAGATGGCAGTAGCAGTATATATTCCTGCACCGTTTGGCTGGATATTTACGATTGAAGGAGCCGCTAAGTTCGAAGCAAAACTATTAGGCCCAACCCACGCATAAGAAACAGCGCCAGGAGAAGTAACGGTAAGATTTGCTGTTGAACCCTGACAAATATTTGCAGGAACAGTAACATTCAAAGTTGGTGTTGCTACTACAGAAACATTTGAAACCGCAGCGGTAGTACAGGTTAGGCTACCATTGGTAAAGAAAGCTGTTGCAGTATAATTACCCGCATTGGCAGGAAGAATACCACTTATTGTTGGGTTTTGAAGTGAAGATGAATACGCTCCGGGTCCATTCCACGAATATGAAACCGCTGACGCTGCATTTGAGGTTAAATTTACATTCACTCCTTCGCAAACTGTAAAATTTGTTGCAACAGCTACCGTGTTAGTTCCAACAACATTTACCTGGTTCGTATTTGAAGTTGTACAACTTACTGTCCCGATTGAGAACATAGTAGTAGTTGTGTAAACACCCGAACCGTTAGTTTGAATATTTGGAATAGAAGGTGTTGCAATGTTTGAAGCAAAGCCGTTAGGACCTGCCCATGCATAAGAAATAGCACTGGTAGCCGCGGCAGTAAAGTTAGCTGTAGTGTTTTGACAGATATTTGGCGGATAAGTAACAATTGTTGTGGGTGTGGCAACCACCGAAACGTTGGCAACAGCAGCAGTTGTACAGGTTAAAGCGCCATTTGTAAAGAAAGCCGTAGCAGTGTAATTACCTGCAGCTGCAGGAAGGATTGAAGTAAGCGTTGGGTTTTGAACAGCAGAAGTATAAGCTCCCGGCCCATTCCATGAATAGGATGTTGCGCCTGTTGCACTTGAAGTTAAATTTACATTTGATCCTTCACATATTGTAAAATTTGTAGCGGCTAATACTGTATTTGTTACAACCACACTTATTGATGCTGTATTTGCTGTTGTACAACTCACTGTGCCAATAGAGAACATTGCCGTTGCTGTGTAAATACCCGAAGCAGCGGGTTGAATATTTGTAATATTTGGTGTAGCATTTGTTGATGTGAATGCATTTGGCCCTGCCCAATCAAAACCTGTTGCTCCGATCGAAGTTACCGTCATACTTGCTGTAGCATTCTGACAAATATTTGCTGGCACAATTATATTAACTGTAGAGGTGGCAACCACCGAAACATTTGAAACCGCTCCTGTTGTGCAGGTTAAAGCACTATTTGAAAAAGATGCCGTAACAGTGTAATTTCCAGCTTCACTTTGTGTTATGGCAGTACGTGTTGGATTTTGTAAAGCAGAGTTATACCCACCCGGACCCGCCCACGAATAAGATACAGCACCGGCTGCACTTGCTGTTAAATTTAAATTTGCACCCTGACACAATGTAAAGTTTGGTGTAACTGCAATTGTATTTGTTCCTACAACGCTTATAGAAGCAGTACTTGAAGTAAGACAACTAACAGTACCAATGGCAAATAAAGCAGTTGCTGTGTAAACACCAGAACCGTTAGTTTGAATATTAGGAATTGTAGGTGTTGAAATATTAGAAAGAAATCCATTCGGCCCTGTCCAGTCATAACTCAATGCCCCTGTTGCTGTAGCAGTCATATTTGCAGTTGCATTTTGGCAAATATCTGTAGGAAAAGTTATTGCAACTGTTGAAGTAGCAACTACCGAAACATTAGAAACCGCTCCTGTTGTACAGGTCAATGATCCATTTGTAAAATAGGCTATTGCTGTATAATTACCTGCTCCGGCAGGAAGTATGCCTGCCACTATAGGATTTTGTATTGCTGAAGTATAAGCCCCCGGCCCATTCCATGTATATGAAACTGCGCCTGTTGCACTTGCTGTTAAATTTAAATTTGCACCCTGGCACAAAGTAAAACTGGGTGTTACAGTTACAGGATTGGTTGCTACAACACTTACCTGAACTGTATTAGTTCGCGGGCAGGTAATGCCGTTAAAATTAATATTTGAAGTTACCGTATAAACTCCCGATTCAACAGGTTGTATTGTATTGAGTACAGGATTTTGTGTGGCAGTGTTAAAACCGTTAGGCCCCGTCCAGGCATAAGCAGTTGCTGTTGGCATAGATGAAGTTAAATTTACTGTGCCATTCATACACACGTTGGTATTTGAACTAACTGTGATGGTATGATTTGGCGAAACATTAACCTGCGTGGTCTGCGTTCCGGTGCAGCCATTTGTATAACTGGCTGCAACAGTAAAAGTGCCAATGTTTGGTGTGGTAACATTTGGGTAAGCAATAGAAGTTGTTGCAAAAGAAGTTGTAGGTGCGCTTGGGCCTGTAACGTTAAATGTACCTGTACCGGCCGGGCTTACTGTAAATGTTGCATTACTACCATAACAAAAATTTGTAGGAGTAGTAATTGAGATTGGAATAAGTGGATTGATAGTTAATGTAAATGTTGTTTGATCGGCTATAGCAACTGCTGATAAATTTGTACCCTGCGCCTGAACCGTATACACCTGTGTTGTTAAAGAGCTGACCGTAAAAGATGGATTTGTTTGTACCACAGCACCTGGGTAAAGCGTGTAAGTTCCACTGGTTGAATTTACCCATGTGCCGGTAAACACAGCCAGTTGTCCCGGACATGCCGTTTGATTATCGTATATTATTGGGTTACATGAAACACCTGCACTACCGGTATTTGCAAACGAAACAGGCGTATTTACACCGCTGGGGTTAGTAATTAAAATAATATATTGTTGGCCTTGAACAACAGAAATTGAAGGCTGAAAATTACAAGCCGATCCACCGGCAGGAACTGTTCCCATACCTGTTCCGCCACCACCAGTGCAATTAAAGTTACAGGCAACAGGGGGTAAAAGATTATTAAAAATATCGTTACAAGCAGTTGGTGAATATGGCCACATGATCCAATCGTAATTTCCTGCTTGTGGAAATGCTGAAGCAAATGCACCAAAAGAGAAACCAAGATTACCACTTGTAGTAATATTTAACAATAACCATTGGGGGTTTGCCACATTTGTAAACATACAACCAGCATTTACAGCCTGTGGATTTGTAAACGGATTACTGATATTTAATCCCGGCGTTAAACCTGTTCCGGAATTGGCACTAAAACTAAAAGCAGAATTTGTACAAAGATTAACAAGATTATTACATGCTGCAGGATTTTGAGAATAGAAATTTTTTCCTGTGCTGATGACCAAAGAAAAAATAAATAATATTTTATAAAAATTTCTATTCATTAATTAAAAAAAGCGCTCTGTTTAGATACCGGTATCTAAAAATTTTAATAAAAATCCGTAACAATAATTCTGTTAAAAACAACAATCAACAAAGTTATGAATTATTCTAAGGTAGCTGAAATTTTCCCTAAGCTAAACAACCTATTTACTCAATAAAACGGATTAAATTGAAAAAATACCCTGTTGATGGTATAAAAAAAACACCCTCAATTTATAGAGGGTGTTTTTTAAAATAATAAATAATTAATTAAAATGCTTTATTAATGCCTATCATCCACCTGAATTGAACGTAATCTTTTTCAGCATAAGGCAAACGATTAATAAAGAATGGCATATCAAAACGTATCGTTAATGGTTTAATATTATACAATTGTCCCCAACGTACAATGCTTAATGTTGCTCCAACACCGGCATCAACCATAACATCGCTCATTACATTTGGTTGATTTGAAGGTTGCGTATTAATAATTCCGGCATCACCAAAAATGTAAGGCTGTAGCTTAATGCTGTTCTTTAAAAATTTAGGGTTAATAAATTTAAATAATTCGCCAAATTCTATTTCAGCATTAAATGCTGCACCTGTTGCACCTTTGTAGTTATAACTGAAAGAACCGTCAGCATTTTTTTGAGCTAATAAATAGCCAGAGTAGCCTCTTAAATTTAATCCGCCTCCTGCTGTAAAGTGATTGGTAACATTACCATAATTGCCCCATTCTGGTGGAATGATACCCATTGAACGCGTGTACTTATTGTCCATCAATTCTTCATTATTGGCACCAGCCGCAAACAGCATT
>JACDED010000048.1:0-24854 GCA_013816615.1 Bacteroidota bacterium | reverse complement strand
TTTTTCCAAGATCATTCCTGTTTACAGTGCTCATTGTAGCAGCAGAAAAATCGTAATCATTTGTAAACGCAGCTGTACGCAAATTCATATTAATAACACCAAAACCTTTTTTGTATTTGTAAGTGTGTTCTAAACCAACGTGTATAGAGCTGTTCAATTTTTGATAACCCCATTCGTTATCATTTATCAAATACACCATATCTTGCGGTATATCACGCAACATAGCTTTTAAATGAGTGTACATTCTTGTTTTATTGTTGTTGCTTCTTTTTTCAAAACCAATTGTGCCGGCATCCAAACCATCTAACGATTTTAATTGCAAATACATGTTTGACTTTTTTACATATCTGTTTAAAGAGGTTTTATAATCAAATAAGAATGAAAGCTTATTAAAATTATTTATTCGTACAGTACTGTCTAAATAAGCCTGGCCCAAACCGCTGCTTATCCATACACCCAGTTCAAAAACATGTTTTGTAAAAAGATAATCACCCGCAAGAACGGCGCCTACTTTTAAACCGTCGTAACCATTATACCATGCTCCGGGACGAATACGCATATCATATTTTTTCCAGTTAGGTGGATTGTAAACATGTGAATCAAAACGCAAATTAATTTTACCGTGTTTTACATTGTTGGTCATATCAACATCTGCCAAACGATAAGAAGGATCGATAATTACATTTTTAATTTTTGTACCAATGTTTAAAGTTGCTGTGTAAGTTGGTTTTAATTTTGGTCCCCAACCGATCCAACGGGGTAGGGTATTTGCGCCGGTTGGCTTTTCAAACCAGGTATTGGGGATATAATAATGGCGCGCAGAATCATTTTTATCTATCACCACAAAATCAATTGGCATTTGCATAGTGCCTTTGCGTTTGAAAGTAATTTCGTACACATCATTTTTTTTGTGTTTGATCCTTCCAATTTTATAATCAACGGTTTTTGTAGTTTCTAACCATTGATCAAAGAACCAATTTAAGTCAACACCTGTAAAACCAATAATTGAATTTCTAAAATCTTCCGGATAAGGGTGACAGAATTTCCATTGCTTAAAATAATGCTGCATGGCTTTATCAAAGAACGAACGGCCCAATACGTACTCTAAATTTTTAAGCATGGCTGCTGTCTTGGTATATACTTGTCCGTAGCCACCACCGTGACGAATACTGCCGTTGAAGTAGTCGCTATGTGTGTTTAATGGTAATTCTTCATTACGAATAACAGCACCGGCATAAAAACTATTGTAGATCTCATCATCTAATACACGCACAGGCTCTGTAAATTTTTCAATGTAATTGCTTTTTGGCTTTGGCTCTAACATTATTGGGCCGTCAATATATTGATAAGTATCTGCTGTGTAAAATTGTGTAAAGCCTTCGTCCATAAACGCCCTGTAATTCTCGTTAGTACCTATCATTCCCTGGAACCAGTTGTGAGTCATTTCGTGCACTAACAAGCCGCGATACGTTGGGTCGAAACCGCCACAAAGCGTTAGCATGGGGTATTCCATACCATCCTGTGCATCGGCAACGATCATTTTTGGGTGATGATAAGGGCCAATATTATAAGAGTTAACTTCTAATACCTTACCAATATATTTTGCACAATTGTACCAACCTGCCGCATGAGGCTCTTGTACCAAGGCAATACAACGCACTCCATCCCAGTTACTTTCACCAATACGGTAGGTAGGGTCAGCAGTAAGCGCAAAATCATGCACGTTCATAGCCGAAAATTTCCAGGTTTTTTTGGTACCGTCTTTTTTTGTTATTACTGATGGAGGCGAGTTAAAAGATTTCTTTAAAAAATTACTGATATCTAATTTTGCGCGTAACGTATCTGGTAATACTTCTTTTTCATTTAATAAAGTACCTGTGCCATCCATTACATAATTGTTTGGCAAGGTCATCTCCACATTATAAGAACCAAAATCACCATAAAATTCGTGATCCATATGTTGATCGGTATTCCAGCCAAACTTAGCGTCAAGTACAGTTACACGTGGATACCAGTGGACGATATCATAATGCTTATTGCCGAATGCATTAAATAATTTCATTCGGTTACGAATTGTTTCCGAATCAAAATAAGTTTTAAAATCCATTACCATGGTAAGAGATTCACCAGACTTTAATGGTTTTGGAAAATATACTTTTAATATAGTGTTGTCTAGTTCTGTTTTTAGTTCCTGTCCGTTAATTGTAATTTTTTCAACGTTGGTTCCTAAACCTTGCGAACGGTATTTGCCAAATTTTAACTTGTAATCGTTGTTTTTATAAAGATCGGCAGCGTAAGAACCTTTAGTTTGTGCATTACTATATAAATGAAAATACACGAAAGAAATGTCATAAGGCGAATTATTCCAATACGTTAATTCCTCATTTCCTGAAAGAATATCTGTACTGTCATTTATTTCGGCCTTAATGGTATAATGAACATCCTGTTGCCAATAGCCTTCAAAAGGCTTACGGTTCTTCCAGTATAGGGGATTTGTTGTAGAGCGGTAATCAATATACTCGTTTTGAGAAGAAATAACAGCAGGTAAAAATATACTAAGGCTTAGAAAGAAGAATTTGTTGAAGAAAAAGCGCATAATTTTTTTTGTAAAGCAGTTATAAATGTAGGCATTTAACCTTTAATTTATAATTAACGTTAAAAAAAATACGTTTTGGGGAAAATTGTCGCGCATATTTTAGTTAAAATACCCACTGGCACATCATTTGTATTAATTAAGTTATTAACAAGGTTTCGTTGATACAAAGGTCGATTAAATATGCAACTTGTACGACGAATTTTAGGTATAAACCGTCAAATTGAAACTTATGAAAAGATTTACACATATAATCCTCTTAATATTAATATCCGCTTTTAGCCGTGCTAATGAGGGGGTTGTTCAATTTAAAGGCACTATTTACAACGAAAGCAACGCTGTTTTAAACGGAGCTTTGGTACAGGTTACGCAAAATGCATTCCTGTTTAACGCCTTTACAGCTAACCAACAAGGAGAATATAAAATAAACCTGCCGGTAGATGGGGAATATGATGTTACGATCTCGAAACCTGGTTACGTACAAAAAAGATATTCTGTAAGCACAAAAGGTGTTACAAAAGAAAAACTTGCAGGCTTGCCTGTGTATACAGCTGATATCGTATTATTGAATTTTTATGAAGGTGTTGATTATTCATTATTCGAACAACCGATCAATAAATATGAGTATAATCCTGAAAACAATAACATGGATTATAATGAAAAATACCTAAAACAAATGCGTGAAGCTATGCGCGAAGTAAAGAAAGAAGAACGTGAAGCTATTAAATTAGCCCGTGAAAAAGAGTTGGCTGACAGAAAAATAGCAGTACAATCAAAAGTAGGATATATATCACAAAAAAAATCTGTCCCAACTACTGTTAAAACAGAGGTGCAGCAACCTGTTCAGCAAAAAAATGAAACTACTTCTGCTGTTCTCATTACCAAAAGCTCTCCAAGTGCAAGAATTACAGAGCTTTTAGCAAAATACCCTCAAGGTATAACCGAAGAATTTATTGAAGGGCAAAATGTTCAGATCGTTCAAAGAATTATTGTTAAAGATCAGGAAGCCTGGGTTTACCAGAAAAAAACCTTTAATTGGGGTGGTGTAGCCTGTTTTAGAGATAATACACCTATCACACCTGGTATTTTTGAACAAGAAACTTCGGCCGATTATAACACAATTCTTAGCTCTAAATAAGCTAATTTTACAGATACAAAATGCACTTGTCAGATTTTTTGGGAAAATTGCCCGAAAAATCTGATTTTTTTTGTGCTTTTTAGATTATTTTCCTATCTTCGCACCCCAATTAAAAACAAAAAAATAAATAAACAATGGAAAAACGTTACGAGACGGTCTTCATTTTAACTCCCGTTTTGTCTGATGATCAGGCAAAGGAGGCCGCGAAGAAAATCAAAAAAACCATTACCGACTTAGGTGGTAAAGTGGTTAACGAAGAGAACTGGGGCCTAAAGAAATTGGCTTACCCAATCCAAAAGAAAACAACTGGTTTCTATCACCTTATCGAATTTGCAGGTGAAGGTGAAGCTATTGTAAACAATTTGGAAGTTACTTACAAACGTGATGAGCGCATTTTACGTTTTTTAACGGTAGCTTTAGATAAACATGCAGTTGCTTACGCTGACAAGCGCAAAGGAAGAGTAGCAGAAGCTAAAACTAAAAAGAAAGAAAGTGCTAACGCATAATTGTTTAACTAATTAAGTCAAGAAAAAATGGCAGCGCCAAAAGACATAAGATATCTTAACCCTCCAACAGCTGAGGCAAAAAAGAAAAAATATTGCCGCTTTAAGAAAAGTGGTATTAAATACATTGATTTCAAAGACCCTGATTTTTTATTGAAATTTGTTAACGAACAAGGTAAATTGTTACCTCGTCGTTTAACAGGAACTTCATTGAAATTCCAACGTAAAGTAGCGCAAGCTGTTAAACGTGCCCGTCATTTATCATTAATGCCATATGTGGCTGATTTATTAAAATAAGGAGGAAATTAAAATGGAAGTTATTTTAAAACAAGACATAAAGGGATTAGGTTACAAAGATGACAAAGTAACTGTGCGTAACGGTTACGGTCGTAACTTTTTATTACCAAAAGGAATGGCGATTTTAGCTACAGACAGCGTTAAAAAAATGCATGCTGAAATTCTAAAACAACGCGCTTTTAAAGAAGATAAATTACGTAAGGAAGCTGCGGTTAGTGCTGAGAAATTAGCAGGTGTAAGCATTAAAGTTGGTGCTAAAGCCGGCGAAAGCGGGAAAATATTTGGTTCAGTTACCAATATTCAAATTGCTGATGCATTACAAAAAGCTGGTTACAACGTAGAACGTAAGAATATCGAAATTGCTGAAGATAATATCAAAGCATTAGGTACTTACACTGCAAAAGTACGTTTATATAAAGACGTTGCTGCTACAGTAAATTTTGAAGTTGTAGCTGAGTAATTTTAGCTTAATTTTTTATACTTTTAAAACCCGTAACACATGTTACGGGTTTTTTATTTAATGTATGTCGGATAGTAATATAGCTTTTGGTTTTACCGCCTTTGCTGCTTTGATCTCAGCCACTATGTGGATAGATTATTTCAGGCGCATTGATGTTTTTGAGCGGGAGAAAATATTTCCCTTAACTCTTGCTTTATTAATAGGTTGTTTTACACCCTCTATTTGTTTATTTTTTTACAGCCTTATTCATAAAATGGGTTTTGCTGAAAATGGTGAATTCGTTAATGATCTTTTATACGCTGTGTTTGCTGTTGGCTTAAATGAAGAGTTCTCAAAGATCATAGGAGTAATTATTGTACTTACCATCTTCAGAAAAAAAATTGACGAGCCCATTGATATTTTGATCTACGCAGGTATTACGGCCATTGGTTTTGCCATGATTGAAAATTTTAAATATTTCAGTCTTTATGGAATTAAAATTATTACACCACGCACATTTTATTCAGCTTTAGAACACATTATTAATACAACTTTAATTGTGTACGGTTTTTACAGGCACCGTTTATTTAATAAAGGTAATCACCTGGTAAATATTATTGTTGCTTCTTCTATTGCTGTGGCATCGCACGGCTTATTCGATTTTTTTTTAATGGAAGGCGCTTTAGGCAATTTAACCGTTTTTCTTTCTATCATCATTTATTTAATTGGAATTAATTTTTGGGTGCAAATGCTCAATAATGCCAATAACTACTCAAAGTTTTTTGATTACCATAAGATCCATTATACAAACACTATTTTTAAGCGCCTGGTATTTTGGTATGCATTAACTGTAATAATAACCTTTGTAAATAACCTTATTGTTTCGAACACAAGAATTGCCATTAATTATTTTTGTTTTGGTTTATTATCTGATGGCTTTTTATTTTGGGTAGTGATGCTTCGCGTTAGCCGTTTTAAAATATATAAGCTCAAATATTTTAATGTAAAAATCCAGTTTCCGTTCTACGTTACTAAAAATGATGATGAAGATTTCAGGATCCCGTACTTAAATTTCCCCATAAAGGTAAGGGGCGAAAATTATCATGAACACATTCCAACAAAATACATTGATAAACCTATTTTAGTTTGCCCGGTAAATCCAAAGAACAGTTATTTAAAAACGCCGGTAGATGCCATTATCTCGAATAAATATTTATTGTTTGATGATGTAGTGGTTTATACGGTACAATTAAACGATAAGGATAATAAAACATATACCTATTTATTAAAACCAAAAACCCGGGGTAAAACCGAGATCAATGATCTTTTTCCTATTGAGGCATTATATAAGGTAAATGCCGAAAGTATCGATCTTTCTAAGGTAGATATTACAAGCCTTAAACCTTTAGAGTGGGTTTATTTGAAGTTTAATTGATTGGTTTTCATATAAATACTATGCTTTATTAAAATTTTCTCGTTTATTTTATATCTTTATTTAAACCAATCAAATATTTTAGAGTCTATACTATAAATAAAAACAAGTATGAAAAAAATCATTTACTCATTAAGTATTATTGCCCTTGCTTCAGGCTTAACATTTACAAGTTGTAAAAAGAAAAAAGCTTTTAAAGAAGAAGATGGCCAATCTTCTGCAGACAACAGATCTGTTCAAACAGAAAATGACGCTGCTGTTAACGATATTAATACAGAGGTAGGAAACAATGCTTTCTTACACGGAAGAAGTGTAAACGGTTCGCAAAGTGCTGCCATTCAAAAAGCACTTGGCATTAATGCAACAGGTTATACTATTGATACAACAGGTGCTTACACAGGTACAATTAAAATAAATTATAACGGAACTACTGTAAGCAATCGTACAAGAACAGGTGCAATCAGATTAACGATCCAAAACTATCCTGTAAAAAAATGGAAAGATGTGGGTTGTATTTTAAAGGTTGATTATTTGGCATACAAAATCACACGCGCATCTGATGGAAAAAGTGTTGAGTTAAACGGTACACAATTTATTACAAACGAAACAGGCGGATCTTGGTGGGAATTATTGATCGTTAAAACACAAGCAAGTTTAGGCTCTTCAGTTACAGGTTCAAACCTTAACGTAACTTTTGATGGCGATAAAACTGCAGTTTATAACATTAACCGTCGTTTCACTTATACTTTACCAGGTGGTATCTTAACCTGCACCGGCGAAGGAATTGGTAACGATGGATCTTTAGGGAGTTTAGAGAATTATGGTACAACACGTGATGGCGATGCCTTTACAAGCCAGGTAACTACACCAATAGTTTGGAACTGGACTTGCGGCTGGTGGGCTCCTGTTGCTGGTGAAGTAGATATTAAAGTGGAAGATAAAGATTTTGACCTTAAAGTTACTTTTAGCGTTGATAACAGTGGTAACGTTATATCTGCCGGTCCAAATGCTTGCCCTTATGGTTGGAAAGTAGTGTGGAAACACAAAAGCAAAACCAAGCAAAAAGTATTTGGTTACGTTTAAACAATAGCAATGGTATTGTGTTTAAATAGTTATGCATTATATTTTTGAATGGGACCGTATATTATTTAATAACCAGCCTTTTTCTTTTCTTCTTGAAGTAGTTCTACGCTCTTCAATAATGTTCATTCTTTTATTAGTTACTTTAAAACTCACTGGTAAAAGGGGTGTCAAACAATTATCGGTGTTTGAAATTGTGATTATCATTGCTCTCGGTTCTGCGGCCGGCGATCCTATGTTTTATGAAGATGTAGGGCTTGTTCCGGCAATTGTAGTATTTGTTATCGTAATTATCTTATATCGTCTTGTTACCTGGATAGCCGGTAAAAGTTTATGGTTTGAGCAGTTGGTTGAGGGTAAAACAGAATGCCTGATAGAAGAGGGAAGGTTTTCTGTTGAAAAATTTCAACGTGAGAGTCTTGCACTTGATGAATTTTTTACAGAGCTAAGATTAAAAAGTGTTGAGCATTTAGGCCAGGTTCAAAACGCATATATTGAAACAACGGGTGATGTGAGCATTTATTATTATGATGATAAAGATGTAAAACCCGGGCTTCCAATTACACCAAAATTGTTTGATGCCCGGAGTGAAAATATTTTATCTGAAGACCTTTATGCTTGTTGTAATTGCGGAAATACACAGGAGCTTAAGCCTGGTAAAGCTATTTGTAACGTGTGCGAAAATAACGAATGGGTAAAAGCAATTAAAACTTTACGTAAACAATAAAAAAAGCCTCACATTATTTGTGGGGCTTTTTTGTTTATGAGCCATTACTTGTTAAAATCATCTTTTAAAAGCAAAGTGATTTTTAAATACCTTTATTACATGAGAACAAATAAGTTTATTTATTCATTGAGTGTACTTGCTCTTACTTTCGGCTTAATTATTTCTGCCTGTAAAAAGAAAGATCCCAAGCCCGAAGAGCCGGCAATAGTTACTGAAGATGGCCAAACGTCGATGGATAACCGTTGGGCACAAACCGAAAATGATCTTGCTATAAGTGATATTAATACAGAAGTAAGTAATAGTGCCGCTTTACATGGTAAAAGTTCTTCAGGCGCAAATGTTAATGCATTGCACGCTGCTTTAAATATGGCTATTACAGATTATACTGTTGATACAACCGGTGCTTATACAGGAACTATAAAAATAAATTATAATGGCACTGTTGTAAACAATCGTAAAAGAACAGGCTCCATAAAATTAAGCATCCCAAATTATCCTGCTAAAAAATGGAAAGATGCCGGCTGTGTTTTAAAAGTAGAGTATATTAATTATAAGATCATGCGCGTATCTGACGCAAAAACGATGAAAGTTAACGGTACTCAAAATATTACAAACGAATCTGGCGGATCGTGGTGGGAATTAATTGTTCTTACGTCACAACCAAATTTAGTAACAACAGTTACAGGTTCATTTTTATATGTAGCATTTGATAGTACAAAAACCGCTGTTTACAATATCAACCGACGTTTTACCTATACAATGCCAAACAACATCTTAACCTGCCAATGTGAAGGAATAGGAACTTACAATGGCCTCACTCAACTCGAAAATTACGGCGCTAACCGTGATGGTATTGTATTTACAAGCCAGGTAATAGCGCCTGTTATCTGGAAGCTGAATTGCGGAGCGCATGCACCTGTGCAAGGAGAAATGAGCATTAAAGCCAATGATAGAAATTTTACTTTAAAAGTACTTTATAGTGTAGATGCAAACGGCAAGCTCGTAAACGTATTGTCAAATACCTGTCCATATGGCTGGAAGGTAGAGTGGATCAATAACTCAGTGCCGGGCAAAAGAGTTTTTGCTTATAATTAAAATAATTGTTTTGATAAGCTTAACCCAACCATAAAAAAAAGCCTCACGATTTCGTGAGGCTTTTTTTATTAATATCTGTAATTAACTAAAGGCATTAAAGCCCGTCACATCCATACCCGTTATGAGTAAATGAATATCGTGCGTTCCTTCGTAAGTGATAACACTTTCTAAATTCATCATGTGGCGCATAATTGGGTATTCGCCTGTAATGCCCATACCACCATGTATCTGGCGAGCCTCACGTGCAATCTGTAAAGCCATGTTCACATTATTACGCTTAGCCATACTAATTTGTGCTGGCGTTGCACGGTGCTCATTTTTTAAAACACCTAAACGCCATGTAAGCAATTGTGCTTTTGTAATTTCAGTGATCATTTCCGCTAATTTTTTTTGTGTTAACTGAAACGCGCCAATTGGCTTACCAAATTGTATACGCTCTTTACTGTAACGTAAAGCACTGTCGTAACAATCCATTGCAGCACCAATAACACCCCATGCAATACCAAAGCGGGCACTATTCAGGCAACCTAAAGGTCCTTTTAAACCTTTAACGTTTGGAAAAATATTTTCTTTAGGAACTTTTACATTATCAAAAACCAATTCACCGGTAGAGCTGGCGCGTAAGCTCCATTTACCGTGGGTTTCAGGAGTTGTAAAACCCGGCATACCACGTTCAACAACTAATCCGCGAATTTCTCCGGCTTCGTCCTTTGCCCAAACAACGGCAATATCAGCAAATGGTGAATTACTGATCCACATTTTCGCACCATTTAAAATAACATGTTTGCCATCACCTGCATCTTTAAAGTTGGTGATCATACCGTTCGGATTACTTCCATGATCAGGCTCTGTTAAACCAAAGCAGCCCATAAGGTCGCCCGCTGCTAATTTTGGTAAATATTTTTTCTTTTGTTCTTCACTTCCATAAGTATAGATCGGGAACATTACTAAAGAGCTTTGTACCGATGCAGTTGAACGTAAGCCGCTATCGCCACGCTCTAACTCCTGCATAATTAATCCGTAAGAGATCTGGTCTAAGCCCGCACCACCATATTCAGCAGGAATGTAAGGGCCAAAGGCACCAATTTCTGCTAAACCTTTTATCCATTGTTTTGGAAATTTGGTTGTTTGACAAGCTTCTTCAACAATAGGGGTAACTTCTTTTTTTACCCAAGCACGCGCAGTTTCGCGAATAAGTTTATGTTCATCAGTTAAAAGCTCATCCATTAAATAATAATCGTGAGCCTGGAAATTATCGGTAGCCATAGTTTTTAAAATTGAGCTACAAATTTAAGAATTAAAAGGGCTTAACAAAGCTTTGTTTTTCATTCTAAAATTCGTATTTTTAAGGGAAAGATTTTCTATTAAAAAGCGCACTTCATATTTAGTTCTGGCTATTTTATTGCTAAAGCTGTCTTTTAGCCAGGATATCCATTTTTCGCAGTTCGATGGCTCTTTATTAAACCTTACTCCGGGCTTTACGGGCTTTTTTAATGGTGATTTTAGGGTAGGTGCTATTTACCGCAGCCAATGGCAGGCTGTTCCGGTTCCGTATTCTACCTTTAGTATGAATGGCGAGGCCCGTATAAAACCAAAACAACTGGTAAAAGATATGGTGGGCGTTGGCCTTGTATTTAATAATGATAAGGCAGGTGATACCCGTTATGGTACTACACAATTATACGCTAACGGCAGCTACATCTTTTTAGGCAAAGCTGATAGCAGTCTGTTGTTTACCATAGGTATGAACCTTGGCTGGTGCCAGGTTGGTTTTGATTATGATAAAATGACCTTTGATAATCAATACGACGGTGTTAGTTATAATAAAACAACTGCTACAGGCGAGAATTTTGACTGGACAAAATTTAATTATGCAGATGTGAACATGGGCACCGGCATTCAATACATATTAAATCAAAAACACAAGTTTACAATTGGTTTAGGTTTTCATCACTTAACAAATCCAGTAATTACTTACCAGGGCAATAGGCTAAGCCGCCTTGATTTTAAAATGACTAATTATTTAAGTTATACCACCCCAATTAGCAGAACAGCAGACATTATTGCGGAAGCACTTATTTCAAAACAGGCAAAAAATTATGAGATCATACCACACAGCTCCTTAAAATATTATTTGAATCGGGATGATAACAGGGCCGTTTCAGGAGGCCTGTGTCTTCGCGCAAAGGATGCTATTGTTTTTAGAGTTGGTTATTCATACAAAACCTTAAATAGTGGTATTGCTTATGATATTAATACCAGCAAGTTTACAGCAGCCACTAACCGCAGAGGCGCATTTGAAATATTTGTAAATTATATCATTAGACGTGCACCAGCTAAGTTTGAGAAAAAAAGAATGTGCCCTGTATTTATGTAACGTGAAAAAAATAAACTTCTTTTATATACTTTTTTTATGCTTAGCCTTTAATTCTTTTTTTGGCCAGTCGTCACGCTTGGTTCAGGCGCAAGCCGAAGAAGCTATGCGTAATAAAGACTGGAACAGCGCAGCCCAGGGTTATAACCGTTTATATTTTAGAGATAGCAGCGAAATCAGCTTACAATATAATTATGCAGAAGCCAGCAGACTAAATTTTGATGTTAATCTCGCACTAAGATTATATAACAAAGTTGTAGCAATAGACAATGGAAAAAAGTATCCATTAACTTTTTATTGGATCGGTCAGTTATTAAAAACCAAAGGACAATATAAAGACGCTAAAAAATGGTTCACTAAATTTTCAAAAATTAAAAAGAAATATCCAAAGCTTAATTTTGAGTACTATCTTAAAAAATCTTTATTAGAAGTTGAAGCCTGTGATCTTGCTCAACTACTTATTAAAAATCCTGTAAGCCCTAAGCTCGAACATTTAGATTCTATTATAAACAGCAGGGTTAGTGAATACGCCGCTTTTGAAAAAGACAGTACACTTTATTTTTCTTCTTTAAAAGATCCTTCAAAAAAAGACGCCAATAATGTAAGCTATAATAAGATCTATAAGTCAGAAATGAAGAACATGAAGTGGCAAAAAATAAAGCAGCTTGATACAAATATTAATGCTACTTATTTGCATAATGCCAATACCTGTTTTAGCGCTGATTACAAGCAAATGATCGTTTCGCGGTGTAAAGAAAAAAATGCTGGCGAATATAATTGTCAGTTATTTATAAGTAATTATGTAAATAATAAATGGCAGTTGTTAGAACCAATGCCTGAGCCTGTAAATCAAAAAGGTGTCAATACATCTATGCCAAGTTATGGCGAGATGGGTGGTAAAACTGTTTTGTTCTTTGTAAGTAACAGGGCTGGAGGAGAAGGTGGCCTGGATATTTGGTACAGTTATAAAAATACAGATGGAACTTATAGCGAGCCAGTAAATGCAGGAAAAAAAATAAATACACCTGATGATGAAATTACACCTTGGTATGTAAACGAACGTAATACATTGTTTTTTAGTAGTACATATCACAAAGGCCTTGGCGGCTTTGATATTTTTAAAAGTGAATTTAAAGATTCTGTTTTTACAGAACCTCAAAACGCAGGTTATCCAATAAATAGCAGCTATAATGATATTTATTACTCTGTAAATAAAAGTCGTGACCGCGCTTATTTATCAAGTAACCGTATAGGCTCTTATTTTGAGCACAAATTAAATTGCTGCAATGATATTTACAGGTTTAGTATTGAGCCTTTAAGTCTTCCTCCGGCACCAATTGATACAATGGCCATGCTTACAGGTCAAATGAAATTATTAGTGCCTCTTACTTTATATTTTCATAATGATGAGCCAGATCCTAAAACAAAAAATATTACAACTGTAAAAAATTACGAAACAACTTATAATGAGTATAAGGTTTTGGTGCCTCAATACGTTAGCGAGTATCCGAAAGGGTTAGATGGTGACGTAAAAGAAAAGGCATTGAACAGGGTAGAGAATTTTTTCACAGATAGCGTAGATGCCGGTATGGAAGACCTCCGTAAATTTTCTGAACTTTTAGAAAAAGTTTTATTAAAAGGCGAAACCGTAAAAATTACGATGAAAGGATATTGCAGTCCGCTTGCCAGTACGGATTACAACGTTAACCTTGCAAAGCGCCGTATAAGCAGCTTGCGTAATTATTTTACAGAAACAAAGAATGGCTGGTTTGTAAAATACTTTGATAATAAGACTGAAGGTGAAGGCAAAATTATTTTTGAAGATGTGGATATTGGAGAGCTCCCTGCCAGCAAAGTAAGTGACGACTTAAAAGATAAACGTAACTCGGTGTATAATCCTTCTGCCGCTTCTGAACGTAAGATCCAGATCATTGCGGTAAGTTTTGGTAGTTAATAATAATGAAATTTAATCCCCGACCTAAATCACATTCAATTATTCAGTTCATTATTCAGATAATATGTCTTGCATATTATATCACCTACAAAGAAGGATTTATATTTTCCATAAGTTTTATTGCGCTTTTTTATTTCTGGTTAAATGGGGTGTTGGTTTATAATACGATTAGTATTGAACCGCATGGATTGGTGGTAATTAATTACTGCAAATTTTGGAAGGCCACTCAATATTTTTTAAAGGAAGATATTGTAAAGATCCAGTTTAAATATATGGTTGCTAAGCAACATCAAAGTAGCTGGAGAATTACATTTAATATGAAGAACGGAAAGGAGAAAAATTTCAGAATGCAATTCGTGGAAGACAGGGACGCAAAATCTATGTATCAGTATATAAGAGAAACTGGTTATGTTATTGAAAACTATTAATTTCTATTAATTGTTATGTTTTTTGATTCTTTAAACGTTCGATATTCCTGTAAATATAATTTTCTGTTGGAAGCGAGGCTGTTTGTATGCGTTTGGCGTAAGTAATTGAATCCGTTATCTCTTTATTTTTTTCATCCACAACATTTTTTTGATGTTGAATGATTTTATTATCTTTTTTCTTTTGAGTAAAGTTTTTATATAGTACAAACGACAGAACCAATAATAACAGCAATCCCGCAGCCATTCCATATTGCCTTAGTCTTTGCTGGTTTATCTCAGCATCTTTTAACCGAGCTTCTTTGTTAAGATTAATTATATTCAATTCATTCTTGTCAGCATCGTATTTCTCCTTCATCTCATTCATTTGAAAAGCAAAATCTTTTGTAAATAAAGTATCGCGTATTGTTATGGCATTAAAGGCATTTTCATAAGCCGATTCAAAATCTTTTGTTTTTGCATAAGTCCCTCCTAAATGAACCATCAGGTTAAAATTATTTTCACTATAAAATAAGCCAAGATCTTTAAATCCTTTTTTACTTTCTTCATATAGTTTTATACTTTCGGCTGTTTTACCTATATCCCTGTAAAGATTAGCAAGGCCATATTTCCAAAAATAAAAATTGGATGAAGAATCTCCGGTAGCAACAAAATCCTTGCAGCAGGTTTCAAGATATTTTCTTGCTTTTACAAGATCTTTTTTCATTGAGTAACAATTTCCAATATTTCCAAAAATGCTTGGATCGCTCATATTGTTGGCTTTTAAAACAGCCACCGATTTAAAAAAGAAAACAAGTGCACTATCATAATTTTTGAGGTTAAAATAGGCAATGCCCATATTTTGATTGCTAAGATTAATTCCCATAACAAAATTGGCTTTTTCGAAAACAGGAGTACATTTTTTAAAAAAACGAATGGCTTCACGGTTTTGATCCATTTTTCGATAAAGCATGCCGATATTGCATTCTACCCTCGAAATACTTATGGTATCTCTTAATTTTTCGAAATAAGAAATGGCTTTTAAATAATAATCAATACTTTCTTTGTAATGAAAAGTTTCATCATTAATAATGCCAAGTATTTTTAAACCCACTGCAACATCTTTTAAGCGGTTTGTTTTTTTTGAGAGCTCAATTCCTTCCGCTGCAATTTTCTGAGCTTCCTTAACATTATCGTATTTTATTTCCCAGGCCAGGGCAATAAGTGTTTTTGCTTTTGTTGAATCTGCATTTTTCTCACTTCTAAGAACCAGCCTGAGTGAATCAACTACTTTTGATTGGGGATAAAATTGTAAATTAATAAGAAATAAAATGGATGAAAAGAGGATGTTTTTGTTTTTCATATTTAAAATTG
This sequence comes from Bacteroidota bacterium, assembly GCA_013816615.1. GTDB lineage: Bacteria > Bacteroidota > Bacteroidia > B-17B0 > Aurantibacillaceae > Aurantibacillus. The sequence continues at coordinate 9,444 of JACDED010000048.1, read as the reverse complement.
TATGCCAATAACACATACATCATCAACCTGTTCAAGTTTTCCCCTCCAGTTTTCAAACGTCGAATTAAAAATTTCTTTTTGTTCGGAAGTTGTTTTTTTATGATTTGCTAAAAGTAACTCGTTAAGTGCTTTGTATTTGAATTTTTTTCCTTTGGGTCCGCCAAACTGATCGGCAAAACCGTCAGTATATAAATACAAACAATCGCCAGGTTGAATATCTATTTTGTTAAGTGCAAAATCCTGGTTTCGCTCACCTTTACCAACCGGCATTTTATCTGTAGGTAAGATCATTAGCTCGCTATTTCTTATAAGAACGGGGGCATTGTTAGAGCCGGCGTATGTAACGCTTATTTTTGCCTCGTCGCCCGTTTTCTCCAAAGGAGAAGAAGTGTCTATGCAAAGTAAAATGCCGTCCATACCATCCTGCTGACCATCTTTTGAAATGTCATTAATTAAACGTGTTCTTACATGATCAAAAACCCGGGCAGGTGAAGAAATGTTTTTTTCTTTAATAGCCTCATTCAAAAAACCAATATTTAATAAACACATAAAAGCGCCTGGTACACCGTGGCCCGTGCTATCACAAACAGCAAGATAAAAGCGTTTGTTATGTTCGGTAGCCCAGTAAAAATCACCACTTACGATATCTTTTGGTTTAAAAAACACAAAATGATCGGGTAAATGTTTTTGTAAAAAATCGTTATGTGCTAATAAAGTGGTTTGTATTTTTTTTGCGTAATTGATGCTATCAACTATCTCCTTGTTTTTTGCGGAGATCTCTTCGTTCTTGGTTTCTATTTCTTTTTCATAATCTTCTGACCCTTTTTTAAAATACTGCATTACAAAATAAAAAATTGTAAATACAGCCATTATAGTAATGCACCAGTATTGTAACGCTATATTCTCGTCTACTACAAGATAAGGTTTGTGAGTAGTTTGATACCATGTAACAAAAAAGAAAGCACCCATATTTAAATAGGATAATGCAAAAATTAACAGCGTATTTCTGAAAAGAATTAGAGGAATTATTGCTGTTGCAAAAAGAAAATAACGATCGCCCATGTTAATGCCATTGTGCCAGCAGATGAGGCAAATAAAGAACATTGGCACAAGGGTAAAATAATACTTGTTAAAAGTTAACCAGCCTTTATGATTAAAATATGTAGTTAAGCTAAAGGCAAAAGCAAACGGAATGGCAAAGTATAATACATTGTATAAATTAAGAATAGGACCAATAAGACAAAATAAAAACATTAAGATAGCAAGTATTAAGCTCATTTGATTAATTAGCTTAATACTCTTTACATCATTTTGATTTTTTGCGTGATGTATTCCTAAAAATATTATTTTATTGTAAAGCTCTTTCATTAAAGATCAGGTACTTCTTTATTTGAAACTAAATATAGGAAAATTCCGGTGAAAAAAAGGTTTATTCAAAACGTAAACTATCTATTGGATCTAATTCGGATGCGCGTTTAGCAGGAAGATAACCACTTATTAAACCAACTGCTATACAAATTATTACACCGGTAATTATCCAAAACCAGGGGATAAAAAAACCGGTATTCAAAGCAAAGCTAATAACATTACCAATTATTATTCCAAACAAAATACCGATCAATCCACCCATTACGCAAATAACAGTACTCTCAATTAAGAACTGATATTTTATTGCTTGTTTAGTTGCTCCAAGTGCTTTTCTTACACCAATTTCGCGGGTACGTTCGGTAACACTTACAAGCATAATGTTCATAAGCCCAATGGCGGCACCCAGTAATGTGATTAAACCAATTATGGTAGCACCTAGCGTTACCGTTTTAAGGTTACCAATTAAAAGAGAGGCGAGGTTATCTGATTTTACAATATCAAAATTATCTACACCCGTGGTTGGAATTTTTCGTATCCTTCTGAATGTTGCTTTTGCTTCATTTAAAATGTTATCAAGCATAGAACTGCTTTTGGTTAATACATTTATGGTGAAGCTCATATCCTGACCACCAAAATATTGCCGAGCATTTGTAAGCGGAATAATACACAGCTTATCGCCACCAAAACCTGCGCTGTTACCTTTACTTTTTAATACGCCCACTACTTTGTAACGGGCAGGACCAATTTTAATAAGCTTATCAATCGCACTTTGATTATCGAACAAAGCTTTTTCAATATCTTTTCCAATAATAACAATGGATGCGCCGCTGTTTACTTCGTAAGCATTAAAATTTCTTCCTTGTTCAAGATCGTAACCAGCGGTTAGGATATAATTTTCGTCGCTACCAAAAACCTGTATGTTTGGGTTTGTTTTTTTATTGCCGTATTTAATACGTGAAGCCATGCTGGCCATTGTAGAAACAGAAGTAATTACGGGGAAATTAAATTCATTTTTAAAACGCAGCGCCTCTTTAAATTTAATATTATCAAAGGTTTTTGCTTTACGTCCTTTACGGCCAACACGAATATTAATATCTGCATTACGAATGGTAAAGGTATTGGCGCCCATGCTGGTAAAATTATTGTTGATACCATTCTTGATAGCATCAATAGCAGAAAGAATACCAACCAAAGCGGTAATACCAATAGCAATGATTAGCATGGTAATTAAAGCACGTAAACGGTTTGCTTTAATAGAATCGAGCGCAATGGAAATATTTTCTTTAACGTATATCAATACATTAAAGTTAAGCAATAACTATAAACCAATCTTAAATAATGGATGAAGAGTAATAGGAATTTTTGAACGGCAGAACAGAATGTAAAACGGAAGAGGTAAAACGGCAAAATGAAGTGTAACTGTTGCCTTTTTATTTTGCTATTATGATCTTACCATTTTTTATTCTTTCATCATTAAGGAATATACCGTAAAAGTAAACCGATGGATCAAATCTTGTAATGTCCAGAGTTTCTTCATTTTTCTCAAATGTAAGTTCTTTAGTTAATAAAATTTTTCCTGTTATATCGTATAATTTAAAAGTAACTGATTTTCCTTTTAAAGCTTCGGATTGTATAGTGAGTTTTCCTTCTGTTGGGTTGGGATAAATAGACGTTGAACTAAGATCATTTTCTTTAATGAACGTTGGTATTGCAATACAACCAATGGAATCTGTTAAAATTAGAGTGCTGATGGTAGGTTGAATTGATGCTAGGCTGCCGGAATTTGTAAAAGTGGAGCTAACGGAGCTTGTTAATAAAGATTGAACAGATGCAGAAGTATTATTTGAAAGATAACACACACTATTACCTAAACCTAAAGAATCTGTTACTACAACACCCCATTGCCCATAAGTAGTAAAAGAGTTTTTAGTAACAAGATTAGACGGATTTCCGACCATAATAAAATTTTTATTTTTGAACTGAACAAAATCAATATCTGTATAATAGGTATAAGCGCTTGCCTGAACATTTCCTAATGTATCTACAACCATTGTAAATGCGTTAAAAGAATCGGGACCTTTAAAAGTTATATGACGATTTTTTTCTGAAATTTTTCTTAAATGTATTGGCCTTTCATTTGAATATGGATCAAAAGAAGATGGGATACTATATTTTTTCGCCCATATTTGATTACCGGAAAGATCTGTTTTTAAAAGAACAGAATTGTATGAATCGCAATTTAAAAAGCATAAGTAGCCGTTTGTTTCTTCAATAATATCATAACCTAGGTCATCATTACTTTGTGCGGCAAGCGAACAGTATTTTTTTTGCCAGCTAAAATTGCCAGATTTATTAAGTTTTACCAAAGAAGAGCACCAATCGGAAGAAGAACCGTTTTGAAGTCCACCAATAAAGATGTATCCTGAATCAGCAGTTTGTTTAATAGTATAAGCATCGCTTCCGTAAAAAGAAGTACCAAGTGTTTTAAACCAACTTAAGACTCCATTTTTTGTGAGTTTAGCTGCAAAAGCATGTTGATTAGGTCCGGAAACTGTTGCTGAAGAAATAGCTGAACCACAAATTACAAAACCCGAATCAATAGTAGAACTTATTGAATGTGGGACAATAGAGACTAAGCCACTATTTGTGACCTTACGGCACCATAAGGTATCGCCATTAGCTTTTAATTTTATGCAATGGGTGGTGTATATCGAACTATTATTTGATACCAACGCAACAACTGCAAACGACGAATCTTGAGAATTAGTAGCATCAATAAAATTAGCGTCAAAAGTTGTATTTGAATTAAAAAGGTAAGTCTTTGCCCATACCGGTTTTCCGGTTGAATCCAATTTCGAAATTATTCCCTTCGAATCAACCATTCCAAAATCTAAAACACTATTGTCAGGTCTGCTTAGCAAAAAACTCGAATGCAGAAGATCGTTAGGGTTTAAAGGAAATATTCTTTTTAAATATAAAGGTTGTGCAATAGAAACAGCAGAAAAAAATAAAAAACCTGCTAACAAAAGATGGGTGTGAATTTGTTTCATTATTCCGGGTTTTTAGATGTGAGTGAATATATTAACGATAAAATTATCAAGAAATTGTTTTAAAGGAATTTATATAATTAACTTTTATATATCTCTTTCTTTGCCGCCAGCAAAGTATTTTGAATTAACGAGGCAATGGTCATTGGACCTACACCGCCCGGTACAGGAGTTATATAACTGCATTTTGGCGCTACTTCATCAAATAGTACATCGCCTTTTAATTTAAAACCGCTTTTTGTTTCGAGGCTGGCAACGCGTGTTGTGCCCACATCAATTACAACAGCACCTTCCTTGATCATATTGCCTCTTAAAAATTCGGGACTGCCCAAAGCGCAAATAATAATATCTGCTTTTTGTGTATGAGAAATAAGATCTTTTGTTTTACTATGGCAAAGTGTAACCGTACAATTTCCTAAAGCAGTATTTTTGGCAAGAAGTATACTCATTGGTGAGCCAACAATGTGACTGCGACCAATAACCACACAATGTTTACCGCTGGTCTCGATGTTATATTTTTCTAATAAATGTACAATACCGTAAGGTGTAGCGCTAACATAACAGGGCAAATTCAATACCATTCTTCCAACATTGATAGGATGAAAACCATCCACATCTTTACTTGGTTTAACTGCTTCTATAATATTGTGTTCGTTAATGTGGCGGGGTAGGGGAAGCTGAACAATAAATCCATCCACATCGTTATTATTATTAAGATCGTAAACGGCTTGTAATAATTTTTCTTCGGTTACATTATCCGGTAAACGAATTAAAGTAGATTTAAAACCAACACGCTCGCAGGCTTTAATTTTACTGGCAACATAAGTTTCGCTGCCACCATCATTACCAACTAAAATGGCTGCAAGATGTGGTTGCTTTAAACCAGAAGCCATCATTTGTGTAACTTCTAAAGCAATGTCTTCCTGTAATTGAAGTGATATTTTTTTTCCGTCTATTAATTGCATTTAAAAATCTTCTATTTTATAAAATGTAAATGAACTACCTCCCCAAAGTTTCGATTCAGTTATATGAAGTGTTTCGCCAATATTATGATTTTTATGATCATAAAGAAGAGAGATGGAATCAGTACTGTTGGTTTTTAGCTGATAGCTAAATTTAAGTTTTGTTGTGCCTATATACAAATGTGTTTTATTATAACGTACTTTACCTGCCGCGTGTTGATTACATCCTTTGTGACTACCAAATCCATATTCGCCGGTACCGTTTCTATTAATTCTTAGATATTTAAAAGAACAAGTGTTGTGATCGCAGCTCCACACTCCATATAGATCGTTTGGATATTTGGAGATCTTTTTACATGTTGAGTTTGCAAAGCAAAACACAAATAAAATAAATATGGAAAGTATATTTTTCAAATTATTATGCTACTAATTACGTAAAATTATTTTACTAATATACTTATTTTTACAGAAGTTTATGCCTGCGACATAAATACTAATTACACTAATTCTATTATAAAATAACCCGTTTAAATTTTAAACTCTCTTCTCCAAAGTTAACTATTAATCCTAACTTCATTTTTGAAGCAGCAAGATAGTTTATCGTTTGCTTTAAATTTTTATCAATAATGTTTTGCTGTGCTTTGACTTCAATTCTGATTTTATCAAAAACGATAAAATCAGAATAAACAGCTTCTAAAAAACCTTTACCTAAGATCTTATGTACTTCGAAACAACAAGAAATAATAGAATAAACTTCATCTTTATATAGTAAATCATTTAAACCATAAGATTCGTTTGGTTCCTTTACTATAAATATCTCTTCTTTTTTTAAAATAAATTGGTATTAATTAGTGAAATGTTTTTTTAGTGATAATTCGTGTAATTAGTGGCAGAGAAATCAACAGTTATTTCGGCATACCCTTTGGCATGTTACGCATTAATTTGCTCATGGCGTTTTTATCATTCATCATGCGCATCATTTTGCGGGTATCTTCAAACTGTTTTAGTAATTTATTTACTTCTTGTATGCCTTGTCCGCTACCTTTAGCAACACGCTGACGACGTGAACCATTTAATAACTCAGGTTTGCCTCTTTCTTCGGGTGTCATACTAAAAATAATGGCTTCAATACCTTTAAAAGCATTATCATCAATATCCATATCTTTCACGGCCTTGCCTACACCGGGAATCATTCCAACAAGGTCTTTAATGTTACCCATTTTTTTGATCTGGTGCAACTGACCTAAAAAGTCATTAAAATCAAATTTATTAGTAGCAATTTTCTTGCTTAATTTTCTTGCTTCTTCTTCATCAAATTGTTCCTGTGCACGCTCCACTAAAGTTACAACGTCACCCATGCCTAAGATCCTATCGGCCATACGTTCGGGATAGAATACATCCAATGCATCCATCTTTTCGCCTGTACCAATAAATTTAATAGGTTTGTTCACAACGCTTTTAATTGATAAAGCGGCACCACCACGGGTATCACCATCTAATTTGGTTAAGATCACACCGTCAAAATCCAACCGGTCGTTAAATGCTTTTGCAGTATTTACGGCATCCTGGCCGGTCATACTATCTACAACAAATAAAATTTCGTTAGGCTTAATTGCTTTTTTTAGATCAGCAATCTCGTTCATCATTAGCTCATCAATTGCTAAACGACCAGCAGTATCTATCAATACAACACTGTTGCCATTTTCTTTAGCTTGTTTTAAAGCAGCTTCTGCAATTTTAATTGGATTTTTTTCTTCTCTGTCACTAAAAACTTCAATATCCAACTGCTCTCCTAAAACATGTAACTGATCAATAGCCGCTGGACGGTAAACATCACAGGCAACCATTAAAGGTTTTTTACCTTTTTTTGTTTTTAAATAATTGGCAAGCTTACCGGTAAAAGTTGTTTTACCCGAACCTTGTAAGCCACTCATTAAAATTATAGTAGGATTGCCCCCTAAATAAATATCTTCTTTAGTGCCGCCCATTAAGGCTGCAAGTTCATCGTGTGTAATTTTTACTAGCACCTGGCCCGGCGAAATAGCCGTTAAAACGTTTTGGCCTAAAGCCTTTTCTTTAACGGTATCTGTAAATGTTTTTGCTACTTTATAGTTAACATCGGCATCCAAAAGCGCTTTACGCACTTCTTTCATTGTTTCTGCAACGTTAATTTCTGTGATCTTACCCTGGCCCTTTAAATTTTTTAAAGCGCGGTCTAGCTTATCTTGTAAATTATCAAACATGGTACTTAATTTTTAATAGAGTACAAAGATAGAAAATTGGGTGAATTATTTGTGAAAAGGATCGCTAAATTCTTTGGCAGAAATGAAGGCAGAATCGCTTAGTGTTTTAAGGAAAAGGATAATTTTCTTTTTTTCATACTTTGTTAGCTTTGAGCCACCTTTATGGGCAAACTCCATTTTAGAATCAATGGTTGGACTTATCTTTAACCCTTCGCTATAAAAATCCAAAACTTCTTCTAATGTATTAAAACGCCCGTCGTGCATATAAGGTGCGGTAAACAGTAAATTTCGTAAAGAAGGAACCTTGAATTTACCATTATCGTTTGCTGTTTTAGTAATAAATCCAAGCCCCGGATCTTTAAATTTATTTTTATCCGTTAATTCATCTAACCCGTTATTGCTGTAATCGCCGGTAGTTCCAAGCCCGTTTCCATCTGTCGTATGGCAATGCAGGCAGTTACCTTTGGTCATATCATTCATTAATTCCATTCCTTCCAGCTCATCTAAAGTAAATTTTGCTTTGTGGTTAACTACTTTATCGTATTTAGCATTGTAAGAAATAAGTGTACGTTCAAATTGTGCAATTACGTTTGATATTAATGTACTATCAATTGTTTTTGCGCCATAAAGCGCTTTAAATTTTTTGCTGTAGAATTTGCTTTTTTGAATTTTTTTTGAAACATCATTCCAATTCAAATTCATCTCTTTAAGATCTCTTACCGGGTGAAAGACCTGTGCTTCAATGGTTGCAGCCCGTCCATCCCAAAATAGTTTTTGATACCAGGCCAGGTTAAATAACGGCAAAGTGTTACGGGATTGAAGTTGGCCGCTCATGCCTTTGCTTAACCGGTTAGGCGAATCGCTAAAGGCATATTGTTGTTTGTGGCAACTGGCGCATGAAACAGAGCTATCCGCGCTTAAAATAGGGTCGTAAAATAAATACCTGCCTAATTCTACACCGTTTATTGTAACTGGGTTTTCAGCCGATACAGGCATTGGTGGAAAATAAATTATTTTAGGAAAAACATAAGGTTTGTCTTTTAAAACATATTTAAAAGAAAAAAATAAACAGGCAACATGAAATAAAAAAATAAAAAAAACGATCTTAGTTTTTCTCATAAAGTATTTTAAACTTGCTTACTTTTTTATTGATGGTTACATTAAGGTAATACATGCCGGCTTTATGTTTACTAATATCCAGTACAACTTTTGTGTAATTTTGGCCATAGCTTTCAACAAGCTTTCCTTCGCTGTTATACAGCTCAATATTTTGTATTACATCTGTATTGGCAGTTTTTTTCATTTCAACATTAACAATACCGTTGGTAATGTTTGGATAAACAACAATATTATCTATCTGGCTTATTTCTTTAACCGGGTGAATAATAGTATTATGAGCATTCATATTATCTATCATCCAGCCTTCTTTGTTTGTGTTAATGCCATCGGATTTAAAAGTAAATTTATAATAGATAGTATCGTTCAAGTTTGTAAGAACAGTTGGAAGGCAAAGCCAGATATCGCGCCAAACATTATCTGTTCCACTAAAACAATATTCGTTGCCGTTAATAGTGTCTTTGCTGCTGGGTAAAAAGCCATAAAACTGGTAAACATTTGGGTTATTATGAACGTTTTGCCAGGTATTGCCACTGTTCATAGATATTTCTATAATACCACCATCCAAACCGGCGTCCATATCTAATACCAAATTCAGTTATTAAGTAGTCCAAATTAAATTGTTAAAAACATACCTAAATCCGCATATAGACATGACCTTTTCGCTCGATATATTTTTAATTTCATCTGAAATAAAATCGCTTATTT
>JACDED010000171.1 GCA_013816615.1 Bacteroidota bacterium | reverse complement strand
GGCATCATCCTACCCGAGATAAATGCTTCTGAAGCCGCAGTAGTAGATGGTTTAGACGTTTTATACGCCACTAATATTATACAGGTTATTAATTTTTTTAATAATGGTGAAGAACTCCAAAAAGCAAAAATAGACCTGAATACCGCATTCTTAAACCAGTTAGAGAATATTGAATTTGATTTTTCAGATGTTAAAGGACAGGAAAATATTAAACGCGCTTTAGAAATTGCAGCTGCGGGTGGCCACAATGCAATATTAATAGGCCCTCCGGGTGCCGGTAAAACAATGTTGAGTAAACGCTTACCAAGTATTTTACCTCCACTTACTGTTCAGGAAGCTTTAGAAACTACAAAAATTCACAGTGTTGCCGGTAAAACCGGTAAGGGCGGTAAAGGTCTTGTAACACAACGTCCTTTTCGTAGCCCGCACCATACTATTAGCGATGTGGCATTGGTTGGGGGTGGCAATAATCCGCAACCGGGCGAAATTAGCTTGGCGCACAACGGTGTTTTATTTTTAGATGAGTTACCTGAATTTAAAAGATCAGTACTTGAGGTAATGCGCCAACCGTTAGAAGATAGAGTGGTTAATATCAGCCGCGCTAAATTTAGTGTTGATTATCCTGCCAGCTTTATGCTTATAGCAAGTATGAATCCCTGTCCTTGTGGCTATTACAACCATCCAGAAAAAGAATGTGTATGCGCACCTGGCATCGTTCAAAAATATTTAAATAAAATAAGCGGCCCTTTGTTAGACCGCATTGATCTGCATATTGAAGTTACACCTGTACCTTTTAGTGAATTAAGTAAACAAACCAATGCAGAATCCAGTAAAAATATAAGGGACCGTGTAATTGCTGCAAGGCTTATTCAAAACCTGCGTTTTGAAGCAGACGAAAATGTACATTGTAATGCGCAAATGCGCACAAAAGATCTTAAAACCTATTGTGAATTAAACGAAACCGGAAATGCACTCTTAAAAAATGCTATGGAGCGTCTTGGACTAAGCGCGCGTGCCTACGATAGAATTTTAAAAGTTGCGCGTACCATTGCCGATCTTGATAATTCAAAAAACATAGAAACCAATCATATTGCCGAGGCCATTCAGTACCGTAGTTTAGATCGTGATGGCTGGGCAGGATAAATTAGTTTGAAGAGAAATATAAAACATATTTGCCTTATTTTATTTCTTGTGCCTTTATTTTTAAAGGCGCAGGTGGATACAAAATTATTTTTAGAAAAATTTAATAGGGCTGATCTTAAAGGTAAAGTACAATTAGTAGCTTCGGTTCCTTTTTCTGATATAAAAGATATTTATCCTGAAATAAAAGATTCGTTAGATAAAGCAAGAAGTTTGATCTATATGAAATCTCAAAGCAGGGAAGCAAAATTTTTACTGGATAAGATAGATGCAGATATTGAGCTTCACAGTCAAAATTACACAAAAGCAATTTTTATTTTAGAGAATAGCATACGTAAACATGCAGCCAATGTGCAGGATTCGTTAATATGTTATTCCATGTTAAAGAACGCTTTTATTAAAATAAGAGATATAAATAAAGCATTTGAGATCCATCATTTAATGGAACTGAAATGGGATAGAAAGGATGAGGCCTTAAATATTGATTATGGCCTGCAAAAAAGCACACTTTATAATATGCTTGGCTTAACAGATGAAGCTATTAAAGAGCGCCGGATAGAAGCACACAAATACATTACAAAAAATGATACAGACGCTTATGCAAATTTCTATAATGACATTGGAGTATTCTTTAATGCCAAAAAAAGATCTGATAGCGCAAGATTTTATTTTTTAAGAGCCAAAAATTTATTGGTGCATAAAAAATATACAAAGGACAGAGAAACATTTTATAAATTTTTTATCGCTTTGGTTGATGGAAATTTAGCACTGAGTTATTTTAACCAGGGTGATGTTAAAGCAGCCATCCCTCTTTTAAAAGTGGATGTATATTATAGTTTAAAAGTTGAGAATTTTGAAAGCGCCTTTAATAGCTATAATCTTTTAACCAAGTGTTATGTAAATCTTGAACAAAAAGACCTTGCAAAAAAATATCTTGATTCAGCAAAAACCCTTATCGATGAAAAAATTAAAGGTATAGCGCCTAAATTAAGACTTTTGCTTACCTGCGCTGCTTATTATAATTCCACAAAAGATTTTTATAAATCGAACGAATGTTACCAGCAATATGTTACCATTAACGATAGTTTTCAGATCTTAGAAAAAGAGCGGAATTTAAAAAATCAAAGTGCTGCCATTAAACTAGGAAAAACAGAATTAGAATTAAACGAAAATGACCGGTTATTAGAGCAAAATAAATTTAACGATGCCAAACAGCGCTCGTTTAAAGCATACATGCTGGCAGGCATTATCATTCTTTCTTCTATAATTATTTTTATGTTCTTAAATAATAGGAATTTTAAAAGACGTGAAGAACAACTCTCTATTAAAAATAAACAGATAAGCTCGCAAAATTTGTTGATCGAACAATCGTTAAGAGAAAAAGAAGCGCTAATAAAAGAGATCCATCATAGAGTAAAAAATAATTTACAGATCATTTCAAGTATGCTTAGTTTGCAGCTTGGAAAAGTAGTAGATGTTAATACAGAAAGTATTTTAAAGGATGCACAGCAGCGTATAAATGCTATTTCAGTAACGCATCAAATGCTGTATCAAAAAGAAAATATCTCAACTATCAGTTTGGGAGATTATGTAGAGAATTTAGTATGCCAGATCGAAGCCACTATTTTTTCGCATAATATCGAACTAAATACTTCCATTGCTTCGCGCAATCGTAAAATTAATATTGATACTGCAGTGCCACTGGGCTTAATGATCAATGAAATTTTAACCAACGCATACAAACATGCTTTTTCGGGAGCTGTAAAAGGTGAGGTTTCTGTATTGTTGATAGATATTGCCGACGGTTGCATTTTAAAGATAAGTGATAACGGAAAAGGCTTACCCGATAATTTTGAAAATTTAAATCAAAAATCAATGGGTATGGAACTTATTTATATTTTAGCCGAACAATTAGATGCCAGCATAAAAATTGAAAAAAACAACGGCACCACATTTATTATTGAAATGAAATTTTAAAGCACTCACGAACTTGAAAGAAGCAAATCAAATACTCCTTGATCTTAAACGCCGTATTTTTAAACCAATTTATTTTTTATCCGGCGAAGAGGCTTATTACATTGATCTCATCAGTGATTATATTGAAAACAATGTATTAGACGAAGCGGATAAAGAATTTAATCAGAATATTATTTATGGAAAGGATATTGATTTTGTAAGTATACTTGGGCTTGCAAAACAATTTCCAATGATGAGCGAGTACCAGGTGGTGATCGTTAAAGAGGCCCAAAACATTAAAGAATTAAATAAAAGCGCAGGAGGCGATGATGGGCCGGTAGCAAAAAATAATCCTAACGGTGCTGTGCAACAGTTTGTAAATTATATTGCCAACCCGCAGCCTACAACAATTTTAGTATTTTGTTTTAAATACAAAACAATTGATAAAAGAAGTGCCATGGCAAAAGCGCTTCAAAAAAACGCGGTGTATTTTGAGTCTTCAAAATTGTATGATAACCAGGTACCTGATTGGATAAATAATTTTGTGAAAGATACGGGTTATTCTATTGCACCAAAAGCAAGCTTTTTATTATCTGAATTTTTAGGAAATGATCTGAGTAAGATCTCTAACGAAATTAGCAAGCTAATAATTAACTTACCGAAAGGAAAAGAGATTACAGCTGAGCTGGTACAGGATAACATTGGTATTAGTAAAGATTTTAATGTGTTTGAATTGCAGGATGCCCTTGCAAAAAAAGATATCTTAAAAGCGAATCAAATTGTAAATTATTTTGCCTTTAATGAAAAAGAGCATCCGGCAGTAATGATCTTAAGTTCTTTATATGGTTACTTCAGTAAAATTTTAAAATATCATTTCCTGCCCGATAAAAGTAAATTTGCTGCTGCGGGTGCTTTAGGGGTTAACCCTTTTTTTGTTGATGGTTATGCAAAAGCCGCTTTAAATTACAATACGGCCAAACTAAAACATATTTTTGCTTACTTAAAAGAGTGTGATCTTAAAGCTAAGGGCGTTGATAATCCAAGCATTGAAAATGGCGAGCTGTTAAAAGAGCTGGTGTTTAAGATCCTACATTAAATATAGACACTAAGGTCACAAAGAAAAACACTGAGAACTGTAAAAACCTTAGTGAACCTTAGCGTTCTTCGTGTCTTAGTGGTTAATGTAAACAGATTTTTTCTAAAAGGTTACCTTTTTTAGTTTCCGGTATAAATAATAAAATCAATTAACGTATGAACGATCTAAAAAATTGTTTTAACAACGGCAAGGCTTTTGTTAGAACGGGAACTGTATTGCCTGAACATTTCGGAATTAAATTTTTCTTGTTATTACTAGTCTCCGTTATTTTGTTTAGTTGTGGGCCATCCGCTTCCTATAAGGCAGAGCAGGAAGCCGCTACAGCATCTTCTTCAGAGTCAGCAATGATTACCGATTCGGTTGCTGCGTATGCAAAAGGTATTGCAACGGATACAATAAATGGCCTTACTCATAATTTTATTCGTAAAGCCGACCTTAAATTTAAAGTAGATAATGTTTTAAACTCCAGTAAAAAAATTGAAGATATTGTTACAGGTTATGGTGGTTATATTTCTTCAAGTGAATTAACGTCGAATAAAAATTACACGCAATCCACACAAATAAATAAAGACTCTGTTTTAGAACAAACGTTTTATACCACAACCAATCATATTTCTCTTCGCGTACCTAATCAAAAATTAGATACGGTGTTAAGGCAAATAAGTGATCTTGCTTTATTTATTGATTATAGAACATTGCATTCTGACGATGTGAAAATGAAATTGTTCTCAAACAAACTAGCAGAGAACCGTTACAAAAATTACACGAATAAGCTTCAGCAAAAAGCCGAAAAAGTTACCACAAAACAATCGCAGGTTTTAAGTACGCAGGAAAATATTTTGGCAAAACAAACTTCGGCTGATGAAAAAAGAATTGAATCTTATGAACTGGCCGACCAGGTAAATTACAGCACCATTACGCTTGAAGCCTACCAGGCGCAAACAGTTATGAAACAATTGCTGGCTGTGCAGGAACATATTGAACCTTACCAGGCCTCTTTCTTTAGTAAGCTTGGCGATTCATTTTTAAATGGCTTCAAGATCTTAAAAGAATTTGTTTTGGGCCTTATAAGTATTTGGGGATTACTTTTAATTTTAACCGGCCTGGGTTTTGGCATCAGGTGGTTCATTATGTGGATCAATAAAAAAGTAAGAACTGCTGCTTAAATAATACTGTCATCCTGGCGAAGTAAGGATCTTTTCCTTCGCTCAGGCGGGCACAAATGTGTACTACACGTTTGCCTTCTCCTGCGCCGAAATAATAAATTTGTTGGAGCTTTAGAAGGAAACAGCTATCGAGCCTGTTACAAAAGAGTTTTGATTTGTAATAAAACTTTTTGTTTGGAAAATGGGTTGTTCATTATTTAACCATCGCCCTTCAATACGGCAACTTAAATTTTGAACGGGCACATAATCAATATTAAGTGAAAAACCAGTTGTTTTAAAACCCTGGGGACTTGTAGTTACTATAATGATACTTTTTTCGTCCTGGTAATATTCGGCACGCGCCCCAATAAACCATTTTTCTGTAGCTTTATAGCGCGCTATTAAAACAGGACTAAACCAATTATAGTAATTTACGCTGTTCTTTTTGGATTGCTGAAAGCCAATATCGAATCCTAAAATTAAATTGATCCTTCCTTTGAATTGAGATTGAATATAAAAATTATTAAAGTAACGCATTCGTCTTGTGCTGTCGGGGTCAACTGTACTAATAAATGTACTCCAATTAGCAATTAGTTTTTCAGAAGTATATTTAACCTGGGTGCCAAAAGACGGTAGTGAATTGCCGGGAACACGCTTTATCTTTTGCCAGCCGTTACAAATTAATGCAGATAACTCCCAATGTTTATTTGGGTTTGATGTGAGTTTTGCTCCGCTCAGGTAATAGGGTGAGTTTTCAGCAAGCAAAGAACGGGTTAATGTCCAACTATCTTTTGAAACTGCACTTTCAAATCCTATGTGCGAAGCAAAAATACCTGCATCTAACCAGAGATTACTTTTCCTGTTTAATGCAAAGCCGGCATTGCCTTCGTAAACATGTTTAAGTAAAGGGTCTTCAGAAGCGTAATTATCAGAAACATAGGTGCCGGCCTGCAAAGCTAAATTTGCACGGTATCTATCGTGTTTTACATTGGCCTTAATAAATCCGAAATTCAAATTAAATTCATTATGGCGATTGTAATTATAAAAGAATGTTTGCCTGTAATTGGTTTGAGGCGCATTAAAATCATAACAATAAAACGCATCAATAAAACCTGAAAATGAAATTTCCGGTTTCTGTTTCCACAAAGTATCATTCTGACTTTTTGCAAAGAAGGGAACAAGAATGAAAACAATCGCCAAAGCATTAAACGGATCAAATTGAAAGACTTTTGTTTTCATGAAGTAAAGTTATGAATATTCTTTTCAATCCATTAAGTTTAGATCATATAAGTATTACAGGAACTTGCTCACTTAAATCGAACATCAGCAATTGTAATGGTCTTTTCACTATTTGATGTGATTCTCAACGAACGATAGTGCAGAAATTATTCCTGTGCTCTCCAAACAAAAAAGATCAACGGGCTATAACAAAACGTTTACTAACGTTTCCTGATTTGTCGCTTTTTAAGTTTAATAAATAAACACCGTTTGGAAGGTCCGTAATATTTATAATCCCTGTTTTATTTTTTAAATTAATATCTTCCTCTCTTACCAGTTGACCAATAGCATTATAAATACATATTTTTTCAAGATTGGCACCTTCAGCATCAAAAGATAAATTTAATTGGTCAGTGGCAGGGTTTGGAAAGATAAACAAGCCTTTTTCGTTTATTATATTTTCAGAAATTCCATTTGCATTTAAGTTGGAGCAGTTTGAAGAAAGATTAAAATTTAATAAGTTGTTTTGTTTAAGAAAACAATTCACTCTATAGCTCGAATGAATTGCTGTAACGCAAATGTTGTCTGTAATTTCTCCAATCCCTTCAACAATAAAAGATGGTGCTGGCGTTGCAACATTAGTACTCGTGCCACTACTATTAGGCCCATGCCAACGTTTTAAATACCGTGTACCTAATAGCACCGAATCAATAGCTGTAACTGTGCAGCTAGTTGATGGAAATGGACTTCCTACTGATAATGAAAGATATTGATTCCAATCATATTGTACAGTTTCAGTATTAGTTTGAGGATTGTATAAGTATTGTTTTAAAGTAGGATCTTCTCTAATGTAACTAGGTCCTGATGGTGTAGGCCAAGGCAAAGTTGAAACAGTTATCTTTTGTTGTTTATAATACCTGTTACCATTTATTAAAGTATCACCATTAATATAAAAGCTCTCTGTAACGAGTCCGCTGCAAGCAATGAACAGTGGGATTTCAACACTATATTGTCTGAAACTATTGATATCATTGGTTTTTATTATGTGAGTTGCTTTGTATCTTTGACTATGATTAAGAAAAGCAATCTCCC
>JACDED010000047.1 GCA_013816615.1 Bacteroidota bacterium | reverse complement strand
GCCTGCGATACTTTATCACGCACATCATTAGCAGCAGCTTCAAGATTAGCACCCAAATTAAATTCAATTGTAATAATACTTGAGCCCTGGTTAGATGATGCAGAAATGGAACGGATGCCTTCAATCCCATTCATTACTTTTTCTAAAGGCTCGGTAATTTGCGATTGAATAACATCGGCATTAGCCCCCGTGTAACTTGTACGCACAGTAATTACTGGCGGATCTACAGAAGGGTATTCGCGAATACCCAGGTAATTAAAACCAATGGCGCCAAATAAAACAATAATAATAGACATTACTATTGCTAATACCGGTCGCTTTACACTGAGTGAGGCTAAATCCATTAATTACCTGCTTTTAATAATTTTAATTTCGAATCTTTTCGTATTGATAAAAGTCCAGTAGTAATTACAGTGTCACCTGCATTTAAACCTTCCAACACCTGTATCTTCTCATCTGTTCTTACGCCAATGGTGATCATGGTTTCAGTGGCAACTCCGTTTTTACTCAAAATAACTTTTTGTCCTTTTAATGTGGGAATAACGGCTTGAGTTGGCACCATTAAAACATTTTTAGGTTCGCGTAGATTTACAAATACTTTTACAAAACTCCCCGGATAAAAATCCTGGTTACCATTGTACATAGCGCGCGCTTTAATTGTTTTAGTCATCTCATCCACACGTGGCTCAATAGCATAAATGGTGGCAGAATAAGTTTGGGCTCCGCCCGTATTTTCATTTGAAAAACTAACAGGCAATCCTTTTTTAAATAGGCTAATATATTTTTCAGGAACCGAAAACTCAACATATAAAGGTTTAACCTGCACTAATGAAGCAATAGGTGTAGTTGAATTTACAAAAGATCCTTCGCTTATATTTTTTAAACCTACTACACCGGTAAATGGCGCAGTAATATTTGTTTTTGCTAATTGGGCTGCGATAAAAGCCTGATCTGCTTTATAGCCATTTAATTCATTTTCCTGCACATCCAGTTCTTCCTGGCTGATACCATTAATAGCAAGTAATTTTTTTAAACGCTCTAACTTTTGTTCAGATAATTTTGATTGTGTTTTTGATTTTAGTAATTGGGCCTGCAGATCGGCATCATTTAATTTTATTAAAGCGCTACCTTTTGTAACCATTTCTCCTTCTTTAAAATAGATAGCTGTAACTTTTCCGTTTACTTCGGGAATGATGTCAATTTGGTTTAAGGCACCAATTTTTCCGGTTGTAAAAATATCGTTGCTAAAACCGCTGGATGTTACAACATAATAATTAGCCGCAACAGGCATGTTGGTTTTGTTTTTATTTTGGCTGGCAGATTTTTCTTCCTTTTTTGAAAAGAAAATAAATTTAGATGCAATTAATAATCCTATTACTACAACAATAATTATCCAGGTAGGTATTTTTTTCATGCTAATGCTTTTGAATTATTTTTCCTCGATTTCCTGGCTGTTTTTTTATAGTTAAAGAACAGATCGTTGGATGGTAATGCTTTTAAATTAAAAGAAAGCTTATCCAAAACATTAATAAATGTTTCCTGATCTTCTTTAGAAATGGTTGAAAATATTTCAGCATCAATAGCCATAAAAGATCTTACCACCTCTTCAGTTTGTTTTAAACCCTTTTTAGTAAGCTTAATAAAATGCTCTCGCCTGTCATCGGGATTAATAACTCTATCAACCAGGTCTGATTTTATTAAATGATCTATTACCTTAACCATAGCAGTTTTATCAATTGCCAGGTTGTTGCAAATACATTGCTGGTTACAACCATTATTTTCGTTTAAAAAATAAAGTACCGAATAATAACGTTCCAGATCTATTTTTTCTAAGCTTTTGCTTAAAACACCGTAGTAATGTTTTGATAAGATAAGAGCTTTTGTTCCTACCGGCATTTTTATATCTTTTTTATTTTGCATTTAAAACAGTTGATTTTTACAATAGTTTATAAATGTAACTATTAAAATTTTTAGCCAAATGCAGTAAAAGTGGTAACTTAACGGTTTTTAACTTTGGTACGTCTATGAAATACACCGGAACATCTATAAATATGAAGCTAAATTTCATTTTGATCTTCATCTTCTCAATAACCACAGGCTTTTCACAGCAAGAAGAAAAACATTTAAAGAATTTAAAAATGCTTACTCACGGAGGTGATAATGCAGAAGCGTATTTTAGTTTTAATGGTAAATATGCTTCGTTTCAAAGCAATAATAAAGCATGGAATTTAAAGTGTGACCAGATCTTTAATCTTGATATTGAGAAAGCTGCAAAAGACAGTACTTATAAACCCGAAATGGTTAGCACAGGCAAAGGAAGAACAACCTGCAGCTATTTTTTAAAGGATGGCAAACATATTTTATACGCTTCTACCCATAAAGGAGGCGATGAATGTCCGCCAACGCCCGAAATAAAAGGAAAATATTTATGGGCCGTTTATAAAAGCTTTGATATTTATATTGCGGACCTGAAAGGAAATATCACAAAACAATTAACTACTACAGAAGGTTATGATGCAGAAGCAACCGTTTCGCCTAAAGGAGACAAAATTGTTTTTACAAGTGATAGAAGTGGCGATCTTGAACTATGGACAATGGATATTGACGGTAAAAATCAAAAACAAATTACATTTGGTTTAGGTTATGACGGTGGCGCTTTCTTTTCACCTGATGGAAAGAAATTAGTTTTCAGGGCATCTCGCCCAACCGAAGAAGCAGATGTAAAAGAATATAAAGAATTATTAGCGCAGGGACTAGTTGCGCCAACAGCTATGGAATTGTATACTTGTAATGTTGATGGCAGCGATCTTAAGCAAGCAACACATTTAGGTAAAGCTAACTGGGCGCCGTTTTACCATCCTGGCGGAAAGAAAATAATTTTCTCAAGCAATCATCACAGTAAAAAGGGTTACGATTTTCAATTATTTATGGTGAATGAAGATGGAACAGGTTTAGAACAAATAACCAATCAAAGTATTTTTAATGCCTTCCCAATGTTCTCTCCTGATGGAAAAAAACTGATCTTTTCTTCTAACAGAAATAATGTTGGAACAAGAGATACTAACTTGTTTATTGCAAATTGGGAAGATTAGTTAATGGAAGTTAAAAGTAGTAACTAAATCTCGGTTGCCTGTTTGTGAATGACAATTAATGCAGGTTGATGGATTTCTATAAACGCTGTACAAAACTTCTTTGTTTGGTTTGATCTCACCCCAAAGCCAACTGCCTGAATATTTGTACATAAATGCATAAAGTGTAATTTCGTTATTCCCATCATAAATGTCTTTTACGATAAAAGAGC
The DNA here is from genome assembly GCA_013816615.1 of Bacteroidota bacterium. GTDB lineage: Bacteria > Bacteroidota > Bacteroidia > B-17B0 > Aurantibacillaceae > Aurantibacillus. Next base: position 28,048 of record JACDED010000047.1, on the reverse strand, counting down.
CATTTGGCATTGATTTGCCAACCGGTAATTTACCGTTATCGGTTAATGCATTAAACCCAGTTTTATTAAATCTTAGTTTGTATGGGCCATGTGGGCCAATTGTACCGGGAAGAAAAGTAGCCGGATCGTTTTTATAATAAGTAAAACTGCCCATGTTTATACTATCTAACAGAGCAAAATCAGAATAAGCCAAGTTAGGATCCTTAGCAACCTTTTTTGTACAGCTTATCAAAACAATAATTAGTACTACAAATAAAATTAAATACTTCATTTTATATATTGGATTAGTTTTTCAATTAATTTTTCCCAAACAAAATTTTCTTTCATTAGATCTAAAGCATTTTGTTTTTTGATATCAATTTCCTGATCAGTCGAATTAATGATATTACTGAGTTCGGTCTTTATTAATTCAGAATTAGAATCATTTATCAAATAACCCGTTCTATCATTTACTAAAACATTTACCGCGCCTACATCTGTTGCTAATACTGTTAGTCCGTTAGCCATAGCCTCTAAAATTACATTTGGCATGCCTTCGCTCCAGCTTGGGCAAATAAGCACATCGCAATTTTTAATTAAAGAAGTTAATTTAGTTTTATCACGAACTTCCCCATGATAAATAACAGTTGGATCTTTTAATTGTTTATCAATTGGAATGGGTCCGATAAAATGAAATTCTATTTTTCTTTTTTGATCTGAAAGTAACTGAATAGCAGAGTTTAATTCTTCAATACCTTTTCGTCTTTCGTAACGACCCAGAAATAAGAATTTCAAAACTTCACCACAAGGCTTGATCTGATTGGTTAAGGTGCTGACTTCGACTCCTGAAGGTAATTCAATAATTTTTTCACGGTCAATACCAATACTTTTTATAATATCTGTGATCTTTCCTCCGTAAGAAAAAACAACATCTGCTTTTTGAGAAATTTCTTTAACCGGTTTTCTTAATAGAAAAATGTGTTGTAGTTTGATTTTAAAGTCTGGCGGTTTTTGAAACATTTCATAACCGTGAAACTTCACTCCTATTTTAGCACATTTTATTTTACGGGCATGTTTCTGTTCAATTAAAAACCAACCTGTAAAGCCTTTGGTATAAATGAAATTGTAGGTTTGCAGCTTATCTTTAATGGCTTCAAAAATTAATTTTGAATGCAAATAAGAATTACGCATGTAATGTCCGGGTAAAGAACCCGGCTTTGGAAAATCTACAATTATAGAAGTGATGTATTGTTTTTCTTCTTCCGAAAAAAATTCGAGTTTAGAAATATCGTAATTACTTTGATTAAAATGATAAAGATCAACCTGGATCTTTTTTTGAGCTAAATATTTACAAAGGTAATATGAATGCTTTTGCATGCCGCCCAAAACATAGGGCCAAATTCCATCTGTAATTAAAGCTATTTTCATTTTATTAATGAAGCTTGCCCGTAATTGGCATGGCTTCTAAAATTTCTCCCTCTGCATTATTTAGATCGTTCAGTCTTTTATATACGGATTCTTCGTCAAAATAGTTTAAAGCCATTTTCACAAACACTTCACCGTGCTTTGCTTCGCTGGCCCATAATTGATGATAGAATTTTTTAAGATCGCCTTCGGGTAAATGTTCATAGATCAGTTTAAAACGCTCTGCTGCCCTATTTTCAATAACCGAAACCAAAAGCAAGCGATCCATGAAATGTTCATCGCGTCCGGTTCTGCAAAGTTTTAATAATTCTTTTACATACAGGTCTTCAGTAATTTCGTGTTGCAGTTGAAGTCCTTGAGATTGCATTACTTTATATACATCTCTAAAGTGCTCCATCTCTTCTAAAGCAGTATCAATTAATTCAGGAATGATCTCAACCCTGTTTGGATATTTAGCAACAAGGCTCATTGCGGATGCCGAAGCTTTACGCTCGCAACCTGCATGATCCTGTAAGAAGAAAGAGAAATTTGCCATCACCGTTTCTATCCATTTTGGATTGGAAGGTTTAACAACAGGCAAACGGTATTGCATGAGAATTTATTTATTAACGTACATAACCTCTTTTACAGCCTTAATAACTTTAGCAACGTTTGGTAAGCTTGCTTCAATTAAAGTTGGCGCATAAGGTAAAGGAGTATCTGCAGTTGTAATTCTTAAAATAGGTGCATCTAAATAATCAAAAGCATCTTTTTGCACTTTAAATGCTATTTCAGATGAGATGCTTGCCAATGGCCATGCTTCTTCCAAAACAACCAAACGGTTAGTTTTTTTAACTGAAGTAATTACAGTGTCATAATCAATAGGACGAACAGTTCTAAGATCAATGATCTCAACACTAATTCCTTCTGCTTCTAATTCTTTTGCAGCAGCGTAAGCTATTTTAATTATTTTCCCGAATGATACGATCGTTACATCTGTTCCTTCGCGTTTAATGTCGGCAACACCAATTGGAATTGTGTATTCTTCTTCGGGCACTTCTCCTTTATCGCCATACATTTGCTCACTCTCCATAAAAATTACAGGATCGTTATCGCGAATGGCGGTTTTTAATAAACCTTTTGCATCGTATGGATTACTTGGCACAATTACTTTTAAGCCGGGGCAATTAGCGAACCAATTTTCAAAGGCTTGTGAGTGCTGAGAGCTTAACATACCGGCACTTGCGGTTGGCCCGCGAAATACAATTGGCACGTTATATTGTCCGCCACTCATGCTGTACATTTTAGCGGCGCTGTTTATAATTTGATCGATAGCTACAAGGCTAAAATTAAAGGTCATAAACTCAACAATTGGACGTAAACCGTTTGATGCAGCGCCAACAGCAATACCTGCAAAACCAAGCTCGGCAATTGGTGTATCAATAACACGTTTCTCGCCAAACTCTGCCAACATACCTTTACTTACTTTGTAAGCACCGTTATATTCAGCAACTTCTTCACCCATTAAAAATATTTTCTCATCGCGGCGCATTTCTTCCGACATGGCTTCGCGTAATGCTTCTCTAAATTCAATTACTCTCATAATAATGTTGTATGAATGTCAAAAATAAGGATAAAAACTCAAGTTTAATAGCGGCAAATTACATTTTTCCCACTACACACTCTATAAGATCTTCTTCTTTTAAATATTTATTGGCAAGATCGCGTAATTCCTTTGGTGTTACGGTTTTAACGGCGTTAAAATAATTCTCAAAATAATCATAACCCAAACCAAACTCCCAAATGCTTTTAAACTTGTCGGCCAGTGAGAATGGGCCATCCACGCTTCTTAAAAAATGACCAAGAATGTAGTTTCTTACAGTTTCAAGTTCATTATCCGAAACAAGATCAGTACGTAAAGTGTTTAATTCTTTATATATCTCTTCTAAAGTTTGTTTGGTCACATCTGCCCCCACCTCGGTAGAAATAGCAAAATAACCCCCATTTACAAAAGACGCCAGGCCACTGCCAATGCCATAAGTATAACCTTTATCCTCGCGAATATTAGCCATTAAACGAGAACCAAAATAACCACCTAAAATAGTGTTTAAAACCTGGAATTTAAAATAATCAGGATTGGTCTTGTTAAATAATAAACGTCCAACTTTTACCGCAGATTGAATAGCATCAGGTCTTTCTATAAAGTGTTTTGATTGTTTTGTAGTTTGCAATAAGATATTGCCCGGAGCAATTTTAGCATCGGTATTGCCCCAGCTCTTTTCGCCAAAAAAACCGTTTAAAGTCGTTAGTAAATTATTTGGTAAGTGACCTGAAGCGATGATGGTACAATTGTTTGAACTGTAATGATCTTTAAAGAATGCTTTTATTTCGGTAACATTTACCCTTTCAAAATCAGTATCATTTACCTGGATGCCATAGGGATGTTTTTCTCCGAACACTAATTCAGAAAATTTTCTACGTGCAAGGATATCTACTTTTTGAGAATTAATTAAATGTTTTTGTTTTTTATTGGTAACATGAATTTTAAATTCATCCTGGGGAAAGGTTGGATATTTTAAAACCTCTTCAATAAACTTTAAGCTTTCATTTAAATATTTATTTAAAGAATATAAAGTTACCGTTGCAAAATCCTGTCCCACTTCCAACTCTAAAAAAGAGCCAAAAAAATCAACACCATCGCTTATTTGATTTGCCGTGTATGACTTGGTACCACTCTCGATCAAAGAATTAGTGTTAGAAGCAATTAGAGGCGCCGGCTGGTAATACATACCTGCTTTAAAAATAAATTCTATTTTGGTTATTTCCTGGCTTCCCGCATTAAGGGTGTAAAGCTCAATACCATTATTTAGTTTTTCTTTCGTAGCTCTGATAATATCTATCCTGTCAATAGTTTTAAACGCCGGGGCTTCTGTTCTGTTCATCATATTATAAAAGAGGTTGTTTAGTAATTGTTTCTATTAAAGGGTAAAAATTTGCGGGAATAGTAATATTTACTCCTTTTCCATTTAACTCATGTATTTTAAGTGCGTTTAAATTAAAGTTTACTTCTTCTTTATCAATATTCCATATAAATACTTTAGCAACAAATCCTTTACGCGGAATAACACCTGTAGTTAGCTTAAAGTATTTTGTTTCTCCCGATAGATCATCAGCTAACCAGTTTAAAGGTACGCGTTTAAAATAAACATTCTCGTTTTTTTCATCATCCACGCTAAAAACCAAAAAGGCCTTGAATGGTTTGGGTACTTTATTAAAAGTGATGGACACTTCAGCTTCAAGACAATTTACAGAGTTGGTTAACGTATCACCAAATTTTAAGAACTCAAAAAATTCTGTATTACCTTTATATTCTTTTGGAAGTTGTGGCAATTCGAGTAATTCTACTTTTTTAATAGGTTCTTTACGTTTTAAAAGTACCCGATCCCATGTTTTATCTTCGCCAATTACTTCATAAAATGATTCATAATAAGGCTTTTCCCTGGTCATGGCGTAATAATAATCGCAATTCATCACCATTTGTTCCGACTCATTCATGTGGTTTAAAACAGCACCACCACGATAATTTAAGAATGCATAATTTAGTTCGCGTACCCGATGACCCCCAACAGTAAAGATCTGGTTTGTTTTTTTGTATTCGTCAGTTAACTTATCAAACAAAGCTTTTGGCATGGTGTGATAATACAACGATGTAAAGTCTTTAAAATTAATTGTGTTAGCAAAGTGAAAACATGAGGCTAAAAAAACGCATCCAGAAAAACTTACTGCCAGGATATTTGGAATAGTATCTATTAAAAATGCAATGCCTAAAACGAAAAATAAATAAAAGAATACGCCGGTACGATCTTCGGGGTAATTGACGTTCAATATTTTTTTCTGTAAATAGAAAGCAAGAACAGCTGTAATAAAAACAACAAAAAAGAAAAGAGTTTTACTATATATATTAAAAATATTAAATGGTCTTTTAATGAACCTTACTAAAAAATAAGCCAGTGAAAAAACAAAAACCATTAAGCAAACACAGTCCATCCAAATATCGTTGCTGCCAAATAAAAACAAAACAAGCGTTTTAAACGTTACCTGCCAGTAATTATCCCCAACCCCGTAATCCAGCATTCCCTGCTCTTTGTAGAAGAATGAGAATTTCACCCAGAAAACAAGAATACATAAATTAATTATTTGCAGAACAATGTTCTTAGCATTAAAAAAAAGCTTTTCACGCACTTGAAAAACAAAAATGTAAAAGAATAAAATAGTTAGAACAACTACCAATATTAAGTTTGCGGCCAATGCCAGTTGCCAGCAAATTGAAAACAGTAAGATGTATTTAAAATTTTTGGTTGAAAAATAATCTAACAAAAATGCAAGTCCTAATGTCATAAATCCAAATGACAGGCCGTAGCCCCGACAGATCTCAAAAAAATCCAAAAAATTAAATGTCAAAAGAAAAAAAGAAACCAGTATTAATTTAGAAGATAATTTATCAAGATGCTTGAAGAGCCTGAAAATACCGTAACACATTACTATAAACGCAATGAGGTTGGGTATACGCAAAACAAAACGGTGAGAGCCTAAAATATGATAACAGATATTTGCAAGCGCACTGTTTAGAACATGGTTGTTGGTATACACGTGTGCATTGTATGGCAGGTAATTATCACTTTGTACATAAAAGAAGAAAGTAGCAATTTCATCATGACTAAAAGGGATATAAAAAGCACGTAAACAAATAACCATAAAAATTACGGTACTCAGTAACCAAAATAATTTATTAAAATGTTTTTCCAGGCTAAGACTCATTATAAAGTTCTTTCTTTTGTAATACTTTTAATTAATGGGTAATACTCTTTCGGAACTACTACGTTTATTCCCGGCGCTTTTAACTCAAATATTTTAAGATCGCTGATCGTAAACTCCACATCCTTTTTATCAATATTCCAAACATGAACGTTAGCGTTACCAAACTTTTGTGGCAAAGGACCTGATGTGATCTTAAAATGATGAGACTTCCCATTCAGGTCATCTGCAATCCAGTTAAGTGGTATTTTTTTGTAATACACGGTTCTATCAGCAGTATCGTTTACCTGTAAAACCAAAAATGCGTTAAATGGTTTTGGTACATTTTTGAAATTGATCGTCAGATCTGCTTCAATACAACTTTTGGTAACGATAGATGTATCATTAAATTTAACTCCTTCAAACCATTCGGCATTTCCTTTAAAATCCTTTGCATTCACTGATAATTGCGTTTGCTCGATCCTTTCAATTTTTTGTTTTCTTTTTAAAAGTACCCTATTCCATTTTTCATCATAACCAATTTCGTCATAAAAAAACCGGTAATAAGGTTTTTCAACTTTCAAGGCAAAAGCATAATCACAATTCATATGCATGGTTTCGGCAGGATCCATTGGATTGAGCATCGCATCTGCCCTATAGTTCATAAAAGCATAGGTCATTTCGCGATAAGAAAATCCACCAAGGGTAAAAAGCCTTTGTTCTTTTTTATACTCATCCTGCAACTGAGTGTAGATCTTTTTAGGTGTAATATGATAGAACCAATGCGTAAAGTAAGTCAAGTTAAATGAAAAAATAAAATAAACAACGCTTGCAGATAAAAGAGTAATGGCTGAAGGCAAGGTAACACGGTCTGTTAAGGAATCAATAAAGAAAGTAAATGTGAGTACGAAGAAAAGGTAGAAAAATAAACCTGTTCTATCTTCCGGATAATTAACATCTAAATACATTTTTTGTAAATAGAAGGCTAATACAAGGCCAATAAGCATTATAAAATAAAAGAATTGTGGCTTAAACAATGAATCAAAACTGAGATGATCTTTAAAAAACTTAAATAATGTAATTAAAATTATAATTGAAGAAATAACGATGATCAATACCTGGAACCATGGAAGATCTGTACCAAAAATTAAAAGCATTAACGATTTAAAAGATACCTGCCAATAATCGTCACCAATACCGCTATCAAGTGATCCATGTTCTTTATAGAAAAAAGAAAATTTGATCCATGAATATAAGATCTTGCTATTAAACGCAAGGAGTAAAAGATTTACAATATTAAAAAAGAGACGGTGCCTGAATTGAAAAACAATAATAAAAAATAAAAGCATTGGAAATGCAACCACTAAAATAAGGTTGGCCGCTAAAGCTACTTGCCAGCAAAGAGAGAACAGAATTAAAAAAACAAGTTTCTTTTTAGTAAAGTAATCCTGTAAAAAAGCGAGGCCAATAAGCATAAAACCAAGTGAGATACCATAACCACGGCATAATTCAAAAAAATCTAAAAAGTTAAATGTCAAAAGAAACAATGTGGTTAGTATGATCTTTGAAGAAACTTTATTTAAATATTCAAAGTATTTAAAAACACCAAAGCATAGAACAATGAACGATAAAATATTAGGTATCCTTAAAACAAATTTATGCGAACCTGCAACAAGGTAACAAATGTGGGTAAGGGCGCTGTTTAAAACATGATTGTTTGTATATACGTGTGCTTCGTATGGCATATAATTGCCGTTTTGCACATAAAAGAAAAAGGTTAAAGTTTCGTCGTGACTAAGTGGAACAAAAAAAGCACGTAAGCATATGACAATAAAAACAACAAAACAGGAAATGATGAAAAACCTGTTAAAATATTTTTCCGAAACGGTAAACATAAATTAATCCAGCAGGTATGATTGATGTTTATTATATTTTTCTAACGTTCTGATACCTGAAGAGCTGATATGCTCAAATTCCTTATCGCAAAAAACATTAATGATCTTAATTTGCGGCATTAACTCTTGTATATAACGGTATTGATTTTGTTCGTATTGAAAATCTGTTGAATTTCTCAAACCTCTTACTACGATCACCTCATAAGCAAACGATTCAATATGATCAGTAAGTAAACCTGAATATTCAGTTAGCTCACGATTTTTAATAGAATTAGGAATATCCCAGGTTCTGTCTTTTTTATCAGGGTTTTTTCCGAAAGAGATTATTACTTTATCAAAGATGCGTTCGGCTTTTTGTAAAACATTGTAATGCCCTTTGTGAAACGGGTTAAAGCTACCACAAAATATCCCGATCAAAGGCTTGCGATGTGTTACATAATCAATTAAAGAATTTAATTTGCCATTTATATTAAGGTTTTTTAAAACTTCAATACGTTTTGGCTGATACACTTTATAATCTACAAATTGATATTCTTTAAAGATCTGGTGTTCGTATTCAATTAACTTATCTAATGGTTGATCTAAAATATTAAGATCGGCTTTTATTAATAATTGAGATTTGTCGTTTGATGGATCGTGTTTTTTTGTATCAAGGATCATCAGGTTGATAGAATCTTTTTGTGCCTTTGTTAGTTTTGTTTTTTCAGCTTCTTCTAAAAATAAATTGGCAGAGCGCTCTTCGTTCTCAAACGATTGCGGATCATAAATTGCATCATGATACACGGCTGCCAAAAATAATTCATCATCAAAATCCTGTACTTTTGAAAGCTGTTGAACAACATCCACTAAATGTGCAGTTGTGTGATAAAAACGATGCGGCTCCTCGTACCTGTTTACAACCGTATCTAAAAAACCTAACTTTTGTAACCTGTTTGAAATATAGCTTTTATCTATCATTTCTTCTTAGCTAAATAATACAATGTAGTGCAATTATTTTCGTTAATTATAATGTTAGCCTGTTCTTTTATTTTTTCGGCCGTTACTTTACTGTATCTTGTTATTTCTTCGTTTATTAATTCGGCATTGCCTAAAAGCTCCGAAATAGCAAGGTTTGTAGCTTTTGTCAACACATCGGTCTCACTAAACGTTAAGCTCGATTCTACTTTATTCTTACATTTTTGAAGTTCTTCTACACCAACTAATTCAGTTTTTAATTTTTCAATTTCCTCAATAATAGCTTTCTCGGCATCTTCCATTTTTACATCATCCGGAATTTTTCCGCTGATAACAAAAACACCTTTATCAAGATCGCCCATTACATAGGCGTTTATATCATTAAATAACTGTTTATCCTTTATTAAGGTTTTATATAAACGTGAAGAATTTCCCCTGCTTAAAATATCCGAAATAATATCAACTGTGTGGTATTCTTCATCAACGCGTGCACACATGTGATACACTTTGTAAATAGAACTTGCAGGCACATCACGCTCTACCGTTAACCTGCGTGGTGCTGTTTGTTTTGGTTCCACCGGTAAATTTCTTTCCGGTTTTATTCCGGCAGCAATTGGCTCAAACCATTTTTTTGCCAGCTGTTTTACCTGTTCTACTTCAACATTTCCGGCAACAACCATTATGGCGTTACTTGGGTTATAATGTTTATTAAAGAATGATCTTACATCATTCATAGTTGCGTTTTCGATATGCGAAATTTCTTTACCAATTGTTGCCCATTTGTAAGGGTGTTTTTCGTAAACCAGGGGGCGCAATATTAACCATACATCACCATAGGGCTGATTTAAATAACGTTGTTTAAACTCTTCAATAACCACATTACGCTGCACTTCCAAACTTTTATCTGTAAAGGCAAGGCTTAACATACGATCACTTTCCAACCAAAACATAGTTTCAATATTTTCTGCCGGAACGGTGCAATAATAGTTGGTAAGATCATTTGTTGTAAAAGCATTATTTTCGCCTCCTACCATTTGTAAAGGCTCGTCGTAGCTCGGAATATTAACACTACCACCAAACATAAGGTGCTCAAATAAATGAGCAAAACCCGTTTTACTTTCATCTTCATCACGGGCACCTACATCATATAAAATATTTAAGCAGGCCAAGGGCGTGCTTTTATCCTGGTGAACTATAACGCGTAAATTATTATCTAATGTAAACTTTTCAAACTCTATCATACGCTCTGTGTCGCTGTTTATGTGTTAATCACCAAAATTACTTCTAAAAAAATTAGAAAGCTAAGCTTTTCAATTTTTCAATAGTTGTATTAAAATCATTCATTATCTCATCTACAATTTGAGCTGCAGGTATAATAGTGTCAATGGTCGCACTCACCTGTCCTATCTCCAATTCACCTTCATTCATATCACCTTCAAACATGCCTTTTTTTGCTCTTCCACGACCCAGTAATTTTTCTAATTCTTCAGCAGATGCTCCCTCTTTTTCGGCTTTTTCTACTTCATTAAAGAATTTGTTTTTTATAAGTCTTACAGGCGTTAATTGTTTTAATGTTAAAACGGTGTCACCTTCTTTTGTATTAATAACTGCATCTTTAAAATTCTGATGTGCGCTGCTTTCGGGTGTAGCAACAAAGCGGCTTCCCACCTGAACTGCTTCTGCACCAAGGGCAAAAGCAGCGGCCATTTGGCTACCCAATCCAATACCCCCGGCAGCTATTAATGGTAAAGTAACTGCTTTTCGTATTTGTGGTATCAATACAAGGGTTGTCGTTTCTTCGCGGCCATTATGCCCTCCTGCTTCAAAACCTTCTGCCACTATTGCATCAACGCCTGCTTCCTGGCATTTTAAAGCAAATTTAACCGCACTTACAACGTGAACAACTGTAATACCGTGTTGCTTTAAATGATTGGTCCATGTTTTTGGATTTCCTGCGCTGGTAAATACAATTTTCACTCCTTCTTCAATAATAATTTTAATATGATCGTCGATATTTGGGTATAAAAGTGGCACATTTACCCCAAAAGGTTTAGATGTAGCCTTTTTACATTTTTGGATCTGATCCCTTAAAATATCGGGGTACATACTACCTGATCCTATTAAACCTAAACCACCGGCATTACTTACTGCGCTTGCTAATTCCCAGCCACTGCACCAAATCATTCCTGCCTGGATTATTGGTTTTTCGATCTTAAATAGTTCGCAAATACGGTTATTTTTCATAATTTAATGGCTTAATATTTCTGGCATAAAATTATGTTTTTTAACTAAAACCAAACCATACAATTTATTCGTATGTTTATTTATAACTTTAAAGAATTTTTTTACTATATTTGAGGGTATTTTTAGAATTATTATGAAAAAACTTATATTATTCATTTTTATTGTTTCGTCAACGTTTACTTTAAAGTCGCAATGGCTTTGGGATTACGGCGGAGCTATTGGTGTTTCTAACTACCTGGGAGATATTGGAGGTAAAGAAAAAACAAGACGTGATTTTGTAGCTGATATGAAACTTTCAAAAACCCGTTGGAATGGCGGTGCTTTTGTGAGATATAAATGGAGACCAAAACTTTCATTAAAGCTTGCTTTTGATTATTTAAGAATTGAAGGAGATGATAAGTTATCAACTAATCCCGGCCGTATGTACAGGAACTTTAATTTCAGGAATGATATTTTTGATCTTGCTTTTACAGGCTCATGGTTCTTTTATGAGAATAACGACCTTGGTAATACATACCGTTACAGAAATGGTTTCAGAGCTTATTTATTTGCCGGTGTTGGTGGATATTACACAAATCCAAAATCTCTTTATAAAGGAGAGTATGTAAAAATGCAGCCATTTGCAAGTGAAGGTGTTCAATACAAAAAAGTTGGATTGAACATTCCAATGGGCCTTGGCTTTTATTTTACATTTAATAAAAAACACCGTATTGGTTTTGAAATGAACTATAGAAAAACCTTTTCTGATTATTTAGATGATATTAGCGGCAATTATCCGGATCCACCTCCCGGAGATGCTTATACTCAAGGATTGATATTAAGAACAACAGAACTGCCACCCGAAGATATTGGAGCTTATCAATCACACACCTGGGGTGCAAAACGTGGAGATAAAACCCACAAAGATGGTTACATGACCATGAGCGTTAGCTATAGTTATGTTATTAGAGGAAAAAGTAGTTTTTACCGCGCCAGACATGGTTTCTTCGGAAAAGGTAAAAAACGAAAAATGAGAAAGATCAGAGCTAAGTTCTAAACAAAATATTTTAAAAAAATCCCAAGCAATTGGGATTTTTTTTGTTTTAAAACCTCATAATGTACTTATATTTGTTGCCTGCTATGAAAAAAATATTAATTGCTGCATTTATAGTTTCATTTTGCGCTTGTACTAACAAGCAAGACGATGGCACCGTTGGGTCAGATGTTGTAAACAATACGGCAAGTGCAAATGGTAAAACCGATGCTGATATGCCTGAAATAAAATTTGAGGAAGAAGAATTTGATTTTGGTAAGATAACACAAGGCGAAATAGTTAGTCACGCATTTACATTTAAAAACATTGGTGGTAAAAATTTAATTATTAGCGGTGCGAGTGGAAGTTGTGGTTGCACAGTGCCGCAATGGCCAAAAGAACCAATTAAAGCAGGAGAAACCAATAAAATAAATGTTGTTTTTAATAGCGAAGGAAAAAGTGGTTTGCAGGATAAAACCATTACAGTAATAACAAACTGTGAGCCTGCAACAAGAGTAATTAGAATAAAAACAGAAATAATTGTAGCAGAGACTGCAAAATAATTTATACATAAACAGTAAACAAACTCAAACGTTTACATTAACAAAAATCAAAACATGAACCAATTAGTAATTTTAATGGGAGCACCGGCAGCAGGCCAAAACCCAATTATGTCATTTTTACCGTTAATAGCGATCGTAGTTGTTTTCTATTTTTTCATGATCCGTCCTCAGATGAAAAAAGCGAAAGATCAAAAAAAATACATTGAAGCCTTAAAAAAAGGAGATAAAATCTTAACCATCGGCGGTATCTACGGTAAAATTGCAGATATAAAAGAAGACGGTACCATTATTATGGAAGTTGAAGATGGCAGCAAAATGAAGATCTCAAAAAATGCTGTTTCTCAAGATGCTACTGCAACATTAAACCAACCATAATCTTTTACGTTTGAATAATTCAAACGCAGCATATGCAGAAAAAAAATTAAAGCCTGGCAAAGCCACGGCTTTTTTTATTTGTATTGGTATAGCAGCCATGCTATGGGTTTTACAAGCCTTAAATACAGTTTATAATTATACTATTACTGTACCTGTGGTTTTTAAAAATTTGCCACAAAACAAAAAGCCTTTAGCAGAAATACCAAATGTATTAAAGGTGGATATAAAAGCATCCGGCTTAAAGCTACTTCTTGTTTTAGCAAACAAGCCTTTTAAAACCATTGAGGTTGATTTCAATACTTTAAAGTCGGTAAATAAAATGCAAAATTATATTTTGAGTTCCGGTTCCATTAATTTTAAAGGCAGCTTTAAATTTGAAACACAAATAAAACATATCAGTCCCGATACACTTTATTTTTCTGAAAAAAATGGCTATCAAAAAAATGTACCTGTTAAAGTACCGCTATACATAAAATGTGCATTGGGTTATGGTGCGGGCAAACCAGTTATTACACCGGCTTTTGTAACCATTTGGGGCGATACAGCAGATATTAATAGAATTGATACAATTTATACTCAGCCAGTTAATCTGGTTAATGTAAATAAAAACTATAATTCTGATCTGGTAATTATAAAACCAAACTCGAACATTAGCACCTCCGAAACAAAAGTTGTAACAAGTATTGAAGTAGCTAAATTAATTGAGCATACTATAACTTTACCAATCACAGTTATTAATGGTCAAAATTTTAAACAGGTAAATATTTTTCCATCAAAAGTAAAAGTGAAGTTTACAGCTATCCAAAACGCTTTTGCAATTGCAGATACGGTATTGTTTAAAGCGAGCATCGATCCTGAAAAAACAAATGCAAATAATAAATGTTATGTTTATTTAAGCACGGTACCGGGCAATGTTAATATTTTAAGCATAGTACCAAAAGAAGTTGAACTCTTAATTATTAAGAACTAATGGTTATTGGCTTAACAGGTGGTATAGGCAGCGGCAAAAGCACAGTGGCCCGTTTATTTGAAATAATGGGCTGTGCTGTTTTTAATAGCGATGCTGTTGCCAAGGAAATTTATTTTGAAAAAGAGATCAAAGAAAAAGTAATAACGCTTTTGGGTAAAGCAACTTACATTTCAGAAACTGCGATCGATAAAAAGTACATCAGCTCAAAAATATTTTCCAACACAGCCTTATTGCATCAGCTAAATGCTATTATTCATCCGGCTGTAATTAAGCAATTTGAGCTTTTTAAGAATAAACATGGCAATAGGCTTGTTGTAAAAGAAACGGCTTTGTTGTTTGAAGCTAAACTAGAAGCACAGGTTGATAAAATTGTTTTAGTGGCCGCAGACGATGAATTACGTATTAAACGTGTAATGCAGCGCGATGGCTTAAGTAAAGATGAAGTTGTAAAAAAAATAAAAGCGCAGTTACCACAAGAAGAAAAGATCTTAAGATCGGATTTTGTGATCAACAATAATGAAAAAGAGTTTTTAATAACCCAGGTATTAAACATTTATAATAAACTAAACAATGCTTAAGAAAGATTTTTTAGTAAGACAAATGGAAGAGTTCGGCAAAGTAATGGCCGTGATACTTGGTTTTAAAAAACAGCAGGATTGGGATAAATTTGAAGAGGAAATGCAAGCTGCTTCTCTAAAATTTACAACTCTCGAAATAAAAGAGGTTGAAGCTTTGGATGAAACTGAATACAGCAAACAGATCCTTAACCACCCTACTCTGACTCAAGACCAGTTAAAGATCCTGGCCGATCTGCTTTTTGAAAGAATGAATTTTTATTCAGTTAAAAATGATGAAGTAAATTATATTAACCTGAGATCAAAATGTATTTCTTTATACACACATATTCAAAATAATTTTTCAGAAAATGAATTTGATATGAACGTGCATTACAAACTGGAAATGCTTAAGAAAGCGTAGGCTCTACTTTTTTAATTCCTTAAAGTTCCTGTCAATATATTTCTCCGAAGGCAATAACGACTCCTGGATCCTTTTGGCGTAGCGGATACTGGCCAGTATCTCTGTTTGTTTTTCTTCTACCAGGTGTTTTTGCTTTTGAGTTTCTTTCTCTTTAATTTCTATAAGCTCTTTTTGATTTCTGATGATCCTGAAACGGTTAACCATAAACAAAGCAAACAGGGCTATCATTGCTAATCCGCCATACAATGCATAACGTTGAATTTTTTCCTGTTTAAACTGCGCAGCAACAACTTTTTTTTCTTCTACCACCTTTACACTATCGGCGGTGATCCTTTTTTCGTATTCAAACTGATATTGTTTTTTAATATTTTCCTTGTGGTTCTCTATCTTATTAAGACTATCCTGTACATTCGTATATACTTCATGCATTTCTAACGCATTTGTGCCGTCTTTTTTTTGTTTATAGATCTTATAAAGCAATTCGGCAGATGAAGCTATGCTTTCAGGATAACCCAATTCTTTACTTAGTTTCATTGATCTTAAACCATAATCCAAAGCTTTAGTGTAATTATTTTTACGAAAATAGACCTTGCCAATATTTAAATAAGAATTTGTTATACCTGCCTTATTGCTTATCTCTTCATTGATCTTTAAACCTTTTTCAAAGTAATCCAGGGCCAAATTCATTTCATCATCTTTAGAATACGAAGAGCCTAAACTTGTATACACACCACTTAATCCTACCTTATGATCGATCTCAGAATAAACTTTTAAGCTTTGATTATAATAATAACGCGCTTTAGAAGCCTGACCTTTTAAGTTATAGATCTTACCAAGGTTATGAAGTGTATGAGCCATCCCTTTTTGATCACCCGTTTGTTTATAAAGATTTAAGCCTTTTTGAAAATATGCTAATGCTTCTGCGTATTCTTTTTGGCGAAGGTGAATGTTACCGATACTATTATAATCTGATGCTATTCCATCTTTTTGCTTTAACGCTTCACGAATTTTAAGGCTTTTATTAAATTGGTCAAGTGCATTGGGTAAATTTCCCTGTCGTTCGTACATGCCTCCCAAATTATGATTTGCATAGGCGATCCCATTTTTATTGCCAGTCTCTTCTGAAATTTTCAGACTTTTTTTAAAATATTCAATGCTTAAATTTACATTGCCTTGTAACTGATATATATATCCAATATTATTATAAGGTGTCGACATTTCTTTTTTTGCTCCCAGATCTTCATAGATCTTTAGACTGGTTTCAAAGTCTTTAAGCGCATCAGCAATTTTGCCCCTTTGTTGAGAAATATAGCCTGTATTTATGAATGAGCTTGCCAGAGCTCTTAAAAACTCATTTTTAAGCTTAGGTGAAAGGTCTTGCCGGGCAAGATTTTTTTCAGCTATCCTTTTTCTTTCGAGGTTATATGAAGGCCAAACATTGTCATCACTTTCCACCTCAATAAGCTTATAGTATATATTGCAAAGGGTTGTATCGTGATTTACTTTTTTTAATTCAAGCAAAAGGGAATCCCTGGTTTTGGTTTGAGAAACTGAAATTAAACAAGAGAATAAAAATATAATTGAGAAGATATTTTTTTTCATTTATTTAATTTCTTTTAGGGAAAATTAATTAAAAGAAGATTTGCTGCCGTTAACTATTCCAACAACCTTACCGGCAAGGGTCTTTCCAAAGAAAGGTGAATTTCTTGATCTTGATTCGTTTGTTTTTTCAGTTAATGTAGTAGTGTCTTTAAGAGAAAAGATGGTAAGATTTGCTGTTTGACCCTCGTCAATTACCGGGGTTTTTATGCCAAGGATCTTGTAAGCATTATCGGATAATGACTTAACCACAGAATCTATATTTTTATCCTTTACAGCCTCAATAGCGCAAGAAAAAGCCGTTTGAAGATTGATCATTCCAAAATCTGCAAGGTCAAATTCAAGATCTTTACTTTCAATATCCTGGGGCAAGTGGTCGCTCACAATTACATCAATAACTCCGCTTGTTAATCCATTGCGTAAAGCCTGCACATCTTTTTTAGCACGTAAAGGCGGGTTAACTTTATAATTCGTATCAAACTCAGTCAGGTTGCTGTCATCTAAAAATAAATTCACAGCAGCAACTCCACACGTTACATTTAAGCCATTTGCTTTTGCTCTCTTTAATAATTCAACACTACCCTTTGTGCTTACTGTTGGAATGTGAAGTTTACCTCCTGTGTATTCTAATATTGCAAGGTTTCTTTGTAAGTTTAATTCTTCTGCAAGAACCGGAATGCCTTTAAGGCCTAAAGTAGTAGAAACTTCTCCTTCGTTTATTTGTCCGCCGTTAGAAATACTTTCGTCATCGCAATGTGTAACAATAAATGAATTTATATTTTCTGAATATTGCAATGCGCGCATGATCATTCCGGCATCTTTTATGGCATGTTTATAATCACTAAAACCAATGGCACCGGATTTTTTCATATCATGCATTTCTGCAAGATCTTTTCCTTTGCCTTCAACGGTTATCGTTCCAAAAGGTAAAACAGTAACAAGCTTATTTTCAGTTTTATTAATTACGTACTCTATTTGCGATTTGTTATGTAAAGCAGGATTATTGTAACTGTGTATGCAAACAGAAGTAAATCCGCCGGCTGCGGCACCTTTTATTACTGTTTCTAAAGTCTCTTTATGTTCAAAGCCCGGATCGCAGGATACAGCCTGCATATCCACCCAGCCATTCGAAACCTGTAGTTCGTTCCCTTCAATAACTTTAATATTTCCTTTTGGAGTAATGGATTTTTTAATGTCAACAATAACGCCGCTTTCAATTAAAATATCTACCGTTTTATTGTAAAACGGACTGTTACTTGATAAAACCTGCGCCTGTTTAATTAATACATTCATATTTTTTTATTTTAAAAACCGTAATAAAGCTATCTCAATTCCTATAAACAACAAGGTTAAGATAATAAATATTTTCCACAGTTTTTTACCCTCCGCCCCTTGCTGGATCTGCGAGGTTATGTCTGTGCCGGCATCATCAATAAGCTCAATATTTCTATAATTTTTATCTACTATTATCTTTTTTAATTGCTCGTTATTTAAGCATAAAAGGTCTGATTCTTTTCTTGAATAATTAAAGGCTAAAGGTAATAAAACTGTTGCGTTGCGTACCACTTCATAAAAGCCCGGAGCTGTAACCTGGTTTTGTGTGTATAGAGATATGCCATTGTTAAGTGCTCTTGATTCAGGAATAACATCCAGCTGACCATTGAGCTGTTTAATGTGCGGCGGCTGATCAATTGAAGAAAGGTCATTCTTAATATTTATAACAACATTTGACCCTGCCTGGTAAGATAAAGGCACAGATCTTAAACTATTAAAACAAACCTGGTAAAAAGTTGGCACGAACAAAGCATGCTTGCTAAAATTGGTGCATTTTTCGTTTAATGGTGCAGAAAATAAATATACCGTTGCATTATTTTTTTTACTAACAGCAAAAAACGGATCTGAATTTTGAAGCATTAAAATAGTTTCGAGATCCATATTGCTGGTTCGGGTAATTTTATAATGCTTTGTTACTAAAGGTAAATTTAACCTGTCGTTCACTTTTTCAAATACGCCGGCATAAAATTTAGAGGCCATTTCTATCTTATCCACTTTTAAACTGCCGGTATCTAAAGCCACTAAGTTTGGTATTTGCAGCATGTTTAAGCACTGGTTATAAGAAACAAGGTTGGCGTTTTGTGAAGGAATAAAAACAATTGAGCCGCCTTTTTCAGTAAACTTTAATAGCTCTGAAGTTAAGCCACTGCTAAGATCCAGTAATTGATTAAGTATAATTACATCGCAGGTTTTAAAAGCATTAAAATCAATAGATTGTTCTAAATAGCTATTAACCTTAAATAAACTATCAGTTTTAAAAAGTGTTGAAATAGGGTTATCAAGACTTTGTTCTTTACCGCTAATTAAACAAACCGAAACATTTACTTTAGAATTAAATGAAAAGAATAATTCATCGTCAAAGGTGATCGGAAAGTCTTCAATTTTTATAGAACCGTAGTTAACCCCTTCCTGCTTACATTCGAACGTGAATTGAATCTCTTTTTTAGAATTGGCCTCTACCGAAAAAGAACTAATGGCAATTTGCTGTTTATTTAAAAACAGCTTTGCAGAGCCGATCTCTAAATTTGTATTACCATAATTTACAATATTGGCATGAAGCTTTTGAATAAAGCCTTTTTGTTGTAAAGGTGTTTCAAACCAACACGAATCAATATAAATATTGTTGGTTTCGTTGGCTTTTAATGGCACAAGGGTGATTTTTACCGAAGTATCATTTTGAATTGCGTTTAAATTAAAAGTTGTTTCCTGCGCATCTGATAAGGCATACACCTTTTGATTAGCAAGATTAGAAGAGCCTAAGAATTCTGTCTGGCGTTTTAATACATCACTAAACGCTCTTACAGATGCCGATACTTTTACTTCATCAATTACATTAATCGCGTCTTCTTTAGAATTAAAGCGTTGGTGCCTGCCTTCAAAATCATTTGTTATGATCTGAAATTTATCACCATTACCAAAAGCTTTAACAATTTCTTTAGCTTTATTTTTAGCTATTTCTAATAAAGGTCCTTGTTTATTGACATTCTCCATACTAAATGAATTGTCAATATAAATACTCACGGCTTTTGCACCCGTATTAGTTACTATAACATCTTTATTAAAAAGTACCGGCTGACAAAAAGCCAATACCAAACAAGCAATTGCAAGGCAACGGGCAACTAACACCAGTAGTTCTCTTAAGCGCGATTTGGATTTACTTTGATGCTGTAGCTCTTTTAAAAACTTAACGTTAGTAAAATAAACTTTTTTATAGCGGCGGAAGTTGAATAAATGAATAATGATTGGAATTGCAACCGCCGCTAAAGCCCATAAAAATGCGGGATAAACAAACATCATAGGGTATAAATTTACAAAAATAGGCCGGCTTTACAAAGGGGATACACGTATTTTGGTCAAATTATTTTTTATAGCCACCAATTTCACTAATTTTCACAAATGAGTGATGTAATTAATCGGCTTTGTCCTAAGAGCAAAGCCTAATTTCACAAATTCTGAATTAACCGGTTAAAAGTAATCTTGTTAGTGAAATTAGTGGAATTAGTGGCTTTTTTAAGTAATACCTAAAGCAAAATTTGTAAGTTTGCGGTTCATGAACTCAGCCCTTGCTTCAATAGGAAAAAACTTATTACTCGTTGCCATTGTTATTTTATCAGCGGCTAATTTTTTTTACCGATGGTTTAACTGGCATGAGTTACTGTGGATACAGTTATTATTTGGTATTGCCTATATATTTTTAAGCTGTTACGAAGTTTTAAATGCAAGTTATAAGGCTTCCTTACCCGTACAACGTTTCTCATATTTCACTTTTAGTTTAATTGCTTTAAGAGTTTTAAAAGCGAGCATTTTTGTAACGTTTGCCCTCATGTTATATACATCTGGCAGTCGCGCCAAATATTTATATGTTATTTGTTTGATAATCGCATTAACTGAACTGATCGTACTATTAATAAAATACAAGCGCCACCTTTGTTTTATAAGTATTTACGCAAATTATTTATTGTTTGCCGAGAACCGTTTAAAAAGGATCTTTGCTTCTGAAATTGAGATCATTGAATTTAGGCATGATATATTTTATTTTGTAAAAAAAGATAGAAAGACCTTCCAGATAAAATTAGTGCACATTAAAGAGAAAGCTACATTTTTAGTTGCCATCAATGATTGGATCAATCGCAATAATGCGCCTGTGAGTGAGGAATCGAAAGAGAAAATTGAAGAGGCACTTATTTAGCCCATTTTTTTGCCTACCGGTTAAAATTCATTATCTTTAATTATAAATACATCTATTTTGAAAAAACATCTATTATTTTTAGTTTTTATATCGATCATTACTATTGCGCAAGGGCAATCTACGCTTACAAACGGACAAGTGTATGATTTTGATATTGGTGATACACTTCAGATACGTTATAATACGCCATGGAATTCGCAAGTACCATACAAGTATGAAACAAGGGTTGTGTTAAGTAAAACTATTACTACAAATAGCGATTCTATTATTTATACAATAAAAAGTACTTTTTATACTCCACCATCTACATTCAGTACTTCAGTTATTACATCTACTATTACAAATCTTTCGGCAATAGCGCCACTTTATAACAATACCAGTCCTTGCATGGGAATGCTACTTGATACAATGTACTTTAATAGTTGCGGTATTTTAGTTTATAAAAAATATCCGGGTCCGTCCGTAAGCTGCACAAGCCAGCCTTTCCAGCAAAATACTTATTTAATGAAAGGACTTGGCGGACCGTACTTTGATTATTTTGCAGTAGCAGGCCCACCACCGGAAAATTATTATAAAATTGAGTTAATCTATTATTCTAAAAATATTGGCACTTGCGGATCATTAATAACCACCACCAAAGATGTAGAAAAGAATGATGAGTTTTATATTTATCCTAATCCATCAACAGGAAGGTTTACTATAAAAAATGCATCTGTAATAGATCAATTAATAAAGTTATTTGACCTTACGGGAAAACTATTACTGGAACAAACTACTAAAGGTGAAATAACAATAGATGCTACTTATCTTAAAGCCGGGATTTATAATCTACAAATAAAAAATTTGGGAGCTGTTCTTAATAAGAAATTAATTATCACTCATTAAAAAAGAAAACAATTAAGAAACAATTCTCTTCAATGTTCTCAAAATAATTTTTAGATCAGTACGCAAACCCATTTGAGAAATGTATTTTTTATTAAGCTCTAATTTAGCAGGCATAATTTCGTTGATATAAGTTTGTTCAGGTTCGGATGATTTAGCCAGCAGATCGTTCTCGCTAAAATACTCTAATGAAGCAAGATCGGTAATGCCCGGCTTTACAAGTAATACTTTTTTTTGTTCCTGGTTATACATATCAACATATTTGCGCACTTCAGGACGAGGGCCTACAAGGCTCATATTTCCAAACAAAACATTTAATAATTGTGGTAATTCATCCAGCTTATACTTTCTTAAAAAATAGCCAATACCTGTAATGCGGGAATCTCTGCCACCAACTGTTAACAGCCCTGCTTTATCAGAATCTTTTTTCATGGTGCGAAACTTAAACAGGCCAAAATCTTTATTATCCTTACCTACTCTTTTCTGAATAAAAAAAACAGGAAAACCGCTGCCAATAATTATAAATAAAGAAAATAAAAGTAAAAAAGGTGAAAGAATAAGCAGGCCTATCAATGAAAAAATAATATCGAATATGCGCTTTGCTATCAATTTATTTTACAACTTTATTTACACTTTCAACAACTGCGTTTACAACAGTTTTAATTTGTTCATCGGTAAGATCATAAAACACAGGCAGGCTAATTTCACGGCTTGAATTATCGCAGGTTACTTTGTAATCTTCGGCTTTATAACCTAAATTCTTATAAAAGCTCATGCCGGGCAAAGGTAAAAAATGTACGTTCACGCTTACATCCGCATCAAAAATATGTTTCATAATGTCATCACGTTGTTGCTCGGTAACATTTTTTATTCTTAAAGGAAATAAATGATAACAGCTTTCTTTATCCTTTGTTTTCATTACAGGAAACTCAAGACGCGCATCATTTTTTAATAATTCAATATATTTGTTAATAATGTGCTTGCGTTTTACAAGCGTATCATTTTCGTATCGCTCTAACTCTACAAGACCAATTGCAGCAGTAAGGTCGGTCATATTATGTTTATATCCTGCTTCAACAATATCATAACGCCAGTTACCTTTTTGTGTTTTTGCAAGTGCGTCTTTATTTTGTCCGTGAAGTGTTGAAACGCACAGTTGATTATACACCAGCTGGTTATCAAATGGCAATGGCAAATTTAATGCAATAGCGCCACCTTCGGCTGTAGTTAAATTTTTTACAGCATGAAAAGAGAACACACTTACATCTGTTAAAGATCCTGCTTTTTTACCTTTATAAACTGCGCCAAATGAATGAGCCGAATCACTAAGAATTAAAATTCTTCCCAGTTTTTTTTGATTTTCATTATCAGAAGCAACAAATTTATTTTTATGCTTTACAACAAGCTCATTTATTTCATCGTAATCACAAGTTAATCCGCCAAAATCAACAGGCATAATTACTTTTGTTTTTGAAGTAATTGCTTTTTCAATTTCGGAAATCGAAATATTAAAATCGTTGGCATTTATATCTACAAAAACAGGTTTGGCGCCAACATGAATAACAACATTTGCTGTGGCAGAATATGTATACGCAGGAATGATAACTTCATCTCCCTCTTTTACACCAAACCAGCGTAACATAACCTCAAGTCCGGCAGTTGCAGAGTTTAAACATAAAGCATTTTTATTGCCACAGTATTCGGTGATCTTTTTTTCGAATAGTTTAGTACGCGGACCCGTAGTTATCCAACCACTTTTTAAAGCAGCTACAACTTCATTACAGATCTTATCATCTATTCTTGGTGGTGAAAATGGGATCATAAATTAAATTTTAAATTATAATATGTTTACCTGCGTAGCGCCAAAACCGTAGTCTTTATAAGAGCCATCCTGGAAAGTAACGCCTTTTGTTTTCTTTAATCTCTCAATGATCTCTTGCTTTAAGCGACCATTACCAACCCCATGTATAAATACAATTTTTTTCATATTCTTAAAAACGGCATCATCTAACTCGTTGTCAAATTTTTCAAGTTGAATGTTAAGCATTTCAAAATTACTTAAGCCTTCGGGGTTTTCTATCAGTTCGGTAATATGCAGATCAACTTCTTTTTCTAAAGACTTTAAATATTCTTTATTTGATTTTGAGGTTTTTGAACGCGAATTAAATTCTTTAATACTTTTTAATTTGGCAATATCAACCAGGCTTAGTTCCTGCTCTACATTGGTTTGCATTAAAAATTCATCTTTCAATAAAAAGCCATAAACCGAAAATTTAAATTCATCGTGTTTAATAACTTTAGATTCTGCAAGGGTTTTGGGACTGATATTAACGATCTCGACAATTGGCATTTGGGTTTTAAAATGGGTGTTCTTGTAAAACAAACATTCAATTTTATGGTAAGAATACTCTTTAAAGAACTGGATCTTTACCTGCTTTAAAAGGATCTTTTGATAAGCGCCTAATTCACCATGTTTAAGTGTTTGAAAATATTCTTCGTCTTTTATGGAATAAGAGAACAAAACATTGTAAGCCGATGAATTAAAAAGATAGATTTTATAATCGTTAATTAAGGTTGGTAATTCATGATCGGGCTCAATAACCAAATACACAGCATCATTAATATTGGCTTCAGGATCTATCTCAATATTATCTGTATTCTTATCTACGATCAGCTCCGTATGAATAGGTACCAATTGTGATACAAGGTATGGGATCTCAAAACCGTCCTGCATTTCCACAAAAACAGAAGTTTTATCTTTTATGCGCGAAACAATGCCTTCGCCTGTTTCGTTCAAAAATCTTACTTTATCGCCAATTCTTAGTTTCATTTATAGATCAAGGATATAAGCACCTTGTTGTTTTGTTTTAATTAATTCCAATCCAAATTTACGACATAATTCTTCTACTTTTTTAATAGAATAATTTGTATTTGAAGCATCGGCTACCACTGTTTTAAGGCCAGGGAAATTCTCGAGATCTTTGGCGGTGATCTTAAAATTATTTGCCAAAACTAACAAATTGATGCTTGCCAGATCGGTTTCCGGCCAATGATCTTTTTTGTTTAGTATCAGTGCTTTTATATTGCCTTTTTCAACATAATTAAATTCGTTTATAGCCAGGTTTGAATTATTAAATGAAGTTATATGTGGCTTAATGTGAAACATGAACTGGACTGAATCAAGTATATTTATGATAGAGTTTGTTTTATTTTTTACCAAAACCGCATTGCTTTTATTTACCTGGTAAACCGTTAATAAGTCTTTTGTTTTTGAATTATAAGAAACCATAAGTGCCGAAAATTGCCAACAAATAAAAACTATAATACAAAAAGCCAGAGAACGATAGGCTTTTTGTTGAATGGCAATTGTGAAAATGACAATTAAAAAAGATAGGAATAATGCATCTGAAAAACTAAAGTCAATACCATCAATAAAGCCAAATTTAGAAGAATTAAAAAATTTAATGAATGTAATTAGCCAGCTAACGAGGTAATTGATAATTACAGCGGCAAAACCTACTTTCAAAATAATTAAAAACGCTAACATCAAAATAATAAAACTGGCAGGTACAACAATAATATTACAGATAAAAAACCAAAGCGGGAATTGCTTGAAGTAAAATAAAGTTAAGGGCAAAGTACTTATGGTTGCTGCAAAAGAAGCGGTTGTGCCTTTCCATAGCTCTTTACCAACATAAGTTTGAGGTTCCCAAAGAGCCCTTAATTTAGGTTGAAAATAGATTAAACCGAATACTGCAAAGTAGCTTAATAAAAAGCCAACATCTTTTATAAAGAATGGATCGTAGCATAATAAAATAAAGGCTGAAGCAAGTAAAATATTTGTTTGTACACGATGATCACTTCTAAAAAAGATACGGCCAATACCTAACAGATTGAACATGATTACAGCTCTTAAAACAGGTGCTGAAAAACCTGTAACCAAAGCAAAGCTCCATAATAAAACAGTTATAAGAAAGAATTTTAGGATCTTATATTTTTTCTTTCTGTCAATAAGATCAAATAAAAAACTCAGCGCAAGATAGATCAATCCCGTATGCAAACCTGAAACCGAAAGTACATGTAAAGTGCCAGAATGAGAGAATGATTCAACCACCTGTTTATCTATTTCATCGTCGTAACCTGTAAGCAAGGCTGCGCAAATAGCATATGCGTTGACTGTTAAAGCACTGTTTTTTAATGTTGTTAAGATACGTTGCTTTATTAATAAACCATTATGCCAGATTGGATTTAATTGTGAAGGAATATCCAGAACTTCAAAAGCATTTGCATCAATAAAAGCCGTATGATAGATCTGTTTATTATTTAAATAATTTTTATAATCAAATTCATAAGGGTTTTGCGGCGGGTTTACTTCCAGTAATTTTGCTTTTAATACAATTGTAGTGCCCGGCTTTAGTTCTTCATCTCTCGTTGAGCGTTTAAAGTAAGCGATTATATTACCCCTTGTTTTTATATAATTAGAATCGGTTCTGGTTTCATTTACCTTTAACTGGCATTTAATAAATTTTTCTTTTTTAACGGGAATATCATTTATAGTAACAATAAAATAATTTGCAGTATCGTGTTTATAATAATTACCATAATATTCTGCCTGATCTTTTAAGGTGTTATTATTTATTAGCTGTATGGCAAAAAGAAAAAAGAAAATATCCAGGCTAATTAAATAAACGCGTTTTGATAGTGTGGTTTGTTCTTTTTTTAATCTTGTAATTATAACTACAAGCAATAAAGCGATCAAAAAAATAAAGCCCGGAGCCATTAGATTAAAATAAATACCCAATAAGATCCCTATAATAAAAGGGATCATGATCCTAAAAAAAGGAATATTGGAAAACACATTCGGCATGAAGCATTAAAGCTAAAAAAAAAATCCCGTCCGGCCTTTGCCGAACGGGATCAATTTTTAAAACATTTATATTAGTTGATCACTAATTTTTTAGACATTTTAGCACCGTTAATAGAGATATTTACAAAATAAATACCTTTAGAAAGCGAAGCGTTTTTATTAATAGCAATTGTTTGCTCGCCTGCATTATAGTTAATTGTAGTTGCTGGTAAAACATTTTTACCTAACATATCCACAACATTAACCGTAACGTTTGCAGCATCATTTAAATTAAATTTAAGGTTTGTTTCTCCTGTTGAAGGATTTGGGAATAAATTTAATCTGTAGTTTTTAGTTAATTCATTTAATCCATTTGGATTTTGGAAATTAACTGCATCAATGAATAAACGGTTACCATTACCAGTTGTAGCATCTTCGGTAAATACAAAACGGAATGTTGCGCTTTGAGAGTTAGCAAAGTTAAACCAGTATGGGTATGAAGTTACATCAACATCTTTCCAATTTGCCGGTACAGGAATGAAAGGCGATGAAGTAGTTCCACCCGAGCCTGAAGCCATTGTACTTGCATTTAAACTAACTACATCAATCCATGAACCACCACAATCAAGTGAGCCCTGTAAAACTAATTTATCAGCATGCGTTGCAGTTTGTCTTGCATAAGCGTAAGAGAAAGTTAAAAGGTTGCTTGGATTATTAACTACATCCATAATTGGCATTACTAAAATATCCTGTTGACTAGCTGTGCTTTGTGTACCATCTAAAAAGAATGATCCTGAGCCGTCTTTAGCCGCAACAGTAGTTTGATCCCATGTAACACCACCACCTACATTAACAACCGACCAGTTTGCAGGTACACCTGCGTTCTCAAAACTTTCAGTGTAATTGCCATTAATAACAGCCGTACCATTTAAAACTGTAACCGTTTTAATTTTCGTGCTGCTACCTTGTCCGTTAGTAACTGTTAACGTTACTGAACTAACACCTTGTGTAGGGAATGTAATAGCTGTAGTTGAATTGGTTGGATTAGCCAAAATAGCGCCATTATCAGCACTCCATGCATAAGATGAAATAGTGCCGTTATAAGAAAGATCTTTAAAGTTTAATGATCCGCCTGAACATACAGTATAATTTGTTGTAGACATAAATTCTGCAATTGGAGGGCATGGTAATGTACCATTTACATCTGTTGCTCCTAAGTTAGGAAGCGTACTAAGGTTACTTCTACCGCTTGTTCCAGATGCAAGAGCGTTTCTCATTACTGTAGTTTGACCTGAAGTAAAGTTTTTAGG
>JACDED010000170.1 GCA_013816615.1 Bacteroidota bacterium | reverse complement strand
GGAGATTGCTTTTCTTAATCATAGTCAAAGATACAAAGCAACTCACATAATAAAAACCAATGATATCAATAGTTTCAGACAATATAGTGTTGAAATCCCACTGTTCATTGCTTGCAGCGGACTCGAATTATAGAGAAAACTTTGTACTATATAATAATCTATTTTCGTATTTCGCATCACTCGTATCATTCAAGCGCGTATATGATTACTACCTAACTTGTAAGAGTCAAGTAGATTTATTCGACTCTTTTTCTAAAATGCCTTGGTAAAATTATATTAAATACGGTGCCATCATCGTTGGAATTAGCACTTATATACCCATGGTGATTTACAACAATTTTTTTGCAGATTGATAAACCAATACCAGTTCCTGAATATTCCGTTTTAGCATGCAGTCGCTGGAAAATATTAAATATTCTGTCGATCTGTTCAGCTTTTATTCCAATGCCATTATCAGAAAACTGAATTTTATAATATGATTTGTTATGGTTTAGGGTTGGATATGTAATTACCTCCTCTTCACTTAAAAGATCGGCTGTTATATTTATTTCAGGCAAAATTCCATCTTTACTATATTTTAGAGAGTTTGAAAGCATGTTGCTGAATAACTGGGACATTTGCAAAGGAATTGCTTCTATGATGGGTAGTCCTGAATAATTAATTATAGCATGCTTTTGTTCAATCGATAGTTCAAAGTCTGTAATTACTTCTTCCAAAATCTGGTTTAAATTTACCCGATCGTATATCTCATTTATTCCTGACAACTGGGAATATGCTAATACATCTCTTATCAACACCGTCATTCTCTCTGTGGAAGAATTTATTTTTTCTATGTAGTTTTTTGATTTTTCACCTATATTACCAAGGCTTTTTTCAAGCATTTGGGTAAACGTGCTAATTTTTCTTACCGGTTCCTGTAAATCATGAGATGCTATATAGGCAAATTGTTCCAGTTCAGCGTTCGAACTATGGAGTTTTACATTTGACTCTTCAAGCTCTTCATTGGTTGCTGCTATTTCTTCATTTGTAGCTTGAAGCTTTTCATTTGAAGCCGCTAGTTCTTCGGTACGCTCCTTAACCTGCCTCGTTAATTCTATTTCTATATTGCGTTCATTAGTAACATCCCTTGCTGTTCCGGTAATTTTATATATTTCGTTTTTATCATCCAGAACCGCTTTTCCTTGCGCATGTATTATTTTTATAGATCCATCTTTAAGATTCTTGATTTTATACTCTACATTATAAATCCCATCGGTGCCGGGAGTGAGCGCATGGATCATTGATTCCTTCACAAGGTATCGCTCTTCTTCTATAATGGGAACATAGGCTTTTTCGACATCAATTAGTTCGTCAGAAGAAAACCCAAACCAATTTCTTAAACGAGCATCGTAGTCCAGAATTTTCGTTTTCAAATCAATGGTCCATGTGCCAAGATTAGCCAATTCAATAGCTCCCCTCAAAAATGTTTCCGCCTCCTCTATTTTTTTGCGGGCGTTAACCTGTTCTGTAACATCAGTAGCAACTGCTAAAACTCCTGATATAGAACCATCAGGTTCTCGATACGCTTCATAAACAAGATTAATATATACATTTTCAATCTTACCATTACGTGGAAGTGAAATAGGAACACCATAAGCAGAAAATTTTTCGCCTGAATTATATACTCCATCCAATAATGCTTCAAATCCCTGATCTTTAGCTTCCGGCAATCCATCAAAGATAGGCCTGCTCATTAATTCAGAAGCACTTTTTCCCCAAAGCTCAAACATCAAATCATTAGCTAACTCAACTATATATTTTTTACCTTTTAAAATACACATAGCCACAGGAGACTGTAAAATTACATTTCGCAAATTTTGCTCACTTTCTTTTATTGCTTTTTCAGCCAAAAGTTGTTGCGTGATATCTGTATTGCTACCAAACCATTGATGTATTTGGCCTGATTCATCTTTAACGGGCAAAACCCGCGTTAAAAATTGTTTAAATTTGCCGTTCGCTCCTTTTATTGGAAACACCATTTCAAATGCTTCGCCATTTTTTATTGAAGCTCGCCAACCTTCGAGTACGTGAGGTAATTCTGCGGGATGATGAACAGACTGCCAACCCCAACCTTCCATTTGTTCAGGTGTTGTGCCCGTATAATCGTACCATTTTTTATTGTACCAGTATATCCAACCATCCGCATTTGCCATCCATGCTAAATTGGGAATATTATCAGCCATCGCTCGGAAACGTTCTTCACTTTTACGGGCGGCTTCTTCACTAACCTTCTTATCGTTTACATCTGTATTGGAACCGTTCCATGAAATTATTTCTCCCTCGGCATTATATTTAGGAATGGCACGTACAAGTATCCACTTGTAACCTGTATTTTTATGTTGAACCCTGAATTCGGTTTCATAATTCTGTCCTGTTTTCAAAGAATTTGCCCATAATACAGCAGCATTTTCTACATCCTCAGGGTGTACAAATTTTGCCCATCCATTGCCAAGGCTTTCATCAAGTGGATTACCATAAATATCCTGCCATTGTTGGCTGATATATGTTAGCCCCCCATCGGGTGCCGCGGTCCAGACAACAAGAGGAAGAGTATTTACTATACTCATGAAATCAATATCCACTTTTTTCTCCATTGAATCTTTCACTTGTTATTAACTTAAAGTGTTCTTTAACACATCTATCAACTTATCGTATTTATTTGGTTTCGTTATGAAATCATGCGCACCCAACTCTTTCATTAACCTAATGGTCTCAATGTGCGACGAAGTTGAAAAAATAATTATTGGAATATTTTGTAATTGACTGTTTTTTTTAATTTCTATCAAAAATTGTTGACCGCTCATTACTGGCATATTCAAATCAAGAAAGATCACTTCTGGAATAATAGTTTTTGATTCCAGTTTTTTTAAAGCTTCAGCGGCATTGCCAATAGCCGAACAATTTATATTATCAGCAATTTCATTTACTGCGCTTAAAAAAATCTCCTGATCATCTTCATCATCGTCAATTAATAGTATGTTTTTATATAACATGGCTACTAATATACAAATAAAATAGAAGTACAATAAATTCTACATATTACTACTTCAAGGTATAAAAGAGTTGGTCGTTATAACGATTTTAGAATTTTTTTATTCAATAAAGTCAGGATGAGCTCGTCATGTCTAGTGGATAAGTTAAGATGTTAACGCATTATTAAATCTTCAATATTTTATGCAGACGAGCAACAAATAAAATGAATGTCCTATTAAAAAAAACATTGACGAAAGTAAAAAAGGGGTGAGAGCAAAACCTCTTTGTATTCCGATTAATTTTTTAGAATTCTTTAAACAATTATTTCTCCCTTAATTCTTTCCTGTATTTTTTGCGGAAAAACTTAAATTTACTTCTTGGTGATTTATTGTCCAGGTCGTTTATTCTTTCATAAGCCTGCATAAGATCTTCGGGTATGCCACCTTTATAATCTATCGAATAAATTGAGAATCCATTAAAAGGGATTTTATTTATGTTGCCGCGTAGTTTCACCCTACTTTTGATTTCTTCTGTTTCAAAAAAGGCCATAAAATTTTTCTGTCTTTCTTTTATCAGCTGATTGTATTTTATATTTACGTTGTGTTGTCCTATTAGTTTTACACATTTATCCTGAATAGTAACTGATCCCTTGCCAACTTTACTATCAAGGTAATCAATAAATGCAGAATCCTTTACAGATATTTTATCAATTACAATGGCATCCTCTGCAACAATATCGCTTGTTTTAATATTATTTATATTCATATAATATTTTTTCTTCGCTTCATAAAACAAAATGTACTCTTTTTCTTTTTCTGTATACCAATTTGAATGAACACTGATTGAAATAGCAAGATTTTCTTTTAAATTTTGGGCGATCTTTTCAAGAAATTTCCTCTGGCTCTTTTCCAGCTCGCTACTTCTCATATCCCAACGAATGGTGAGTGATTTTTCAATATCATTTTCAATATTTTTTACTTCGTACCTATAAGGCGTTGTTGGTGGCTTCACAAATATGTTTGTTAAAATATCAGTTATAACATCTTTAAAATGAAATTTTGGGTCTTTTAAATTTCCGCTAATAGGAACTTCATAATCTATTACATTTCCTCTTTCACGTACAAAAAACATTATTAATTTAAGTGGAATCCATTTTGCACCGTTTCGTTTTTGCCTTTTATTAACTCTTGGATCTATTATTAATATATGGTTAGAGCTACTTATAATGCCATTTGTTACATGCCAGTTAACTATCACTTCTATTGTTCCTCTATCCAAAGGAAAAGAAGTAAAAGAAATAAGGTATGGATTAAACATAGCAACGGGCACCTTTTGAATATGTAATTTTAAATTAAAATCCGAGCTGTCCTGTGGGTTGATACTTAAATTAAGTGCTACATCTCCGTATGGTTTTAAACGCGTTCTTAGTTTAAGATCAACCCATTTGTTATTGGTTCTGTCAATCGAATCGGCGGTTATTGTAAGCGGTGAAACAGCTACGGCAAATTTTTCTGTTAAAGCATAATCGTTGTATCTAAAATCCGCATTGTATATGCCTAACCGTTGGATCTTATAATTACTTCTAAAGAAATTTTTGGCTAAAAGTTTTACATAATCTGCTATCTGGAATAAAATGTTTGATTGGTGATGCGCAGCATTGGCATCTTTGGTTTTTTGCCCACCTTTACCAAACATATTTTGTAAATTATCTAAATGATCGTAACGCTCGTATTTAAAATACGGATGATCAAGCGAAACGGAATCAAACATGTATTTTTTATTAGCTGGACTTAATTGTTTTATAGCTAAGGTGAATTTCTTAAAGGAGGCAAAGTCTTCGGTTTTGCTTTTACCAAAGTGAAAATCGTTTATTGCCAGTAAACCGGTGGCATTAAGCTGTTGTGAATTTTTAAAATTACCACTGGCTTTTAAATTTGCATCCAGGTTAGCCCGAAGCTTACCATAATTAGCTATATCTTTTAAATATTGCTCGAATACTGAAAGATCAAATTTGTTAATAATGGTTTCCAATCTAAAATCAGAAGAACTAGTGTTAACCGTTATGTTTCCTTTAATATCACCGGTTCCAATACCCGACGCCAACGAAAATTTTACGGCAATGGTATCTACATTCCATTTTTTTCCGCTGGTTTCTATATTTACGTTTTTAATAAAATAATTTACCGGGACAGTTTGTTCGTGGTAAACGAATATGCCGTTATTGATCTTTACATCTAAAAAATTGAAATGTACAGGCTCCTTTTTTTCTTTTGGAAGAGAATCTTTTGAAGCGAATTTTTTGATAATGTCATTAAAATTAAATTCTTTTTTGTTCTGAATAATATTAATAATCGGTTGCTCCATAGTAAAATCGCTTACTTCGTATGTTTTTGAAAGTAATTTATGCATCTCAAAATTAATAGAGATGCTTTGT
This sequence comes from Bacteroidota bacterium, assembly GCA_013816615.1. Lineage (GTDB taxonomy): Bacteria > Bacteroidota > Bacteroidia > B-17B0 > Aurantibacillaceae > Aurantibacillus. The sequence goes on along the minus strand of JACDED010000170.1, from coordinate 2,217 downwards.
GTATAGAAGAATAATTTATCGCTTTTGTATTCGTATACTTTAAGATCGGTTAAATGAATATATCCCGTAAAAGGATTGATATATAGCCAATCCATTTTTATTTCACGGCCCGTATATTTTACGTCGTATTTCTCAATAAAATATTTTGCTATAGGCGAAATAAATGCAATTATTAATGCAACAAGAACAACAATCACTAAAGTAATTCTAAAAATAATTCGTTTAAGTCTTGTATTTAAAATTTTCATATTCTTTTGTATTTTTCTCTGTATACTGCCAATTAAATGTATAATATTTTTCCAGTTATTAATAATTTTTGTTTTTCACCAATATTAGATCACAAATCGACGTACGTAATGTTTTATTAATTTGCGTCTCTAAAGTTTATTCTCCATGAAATCCCTCCACTTGCAAAATAGTCTTTAAACTTATTATTTCCATATCCCGCAGAGAAATCTAATTGTATATAGTCTGTTAAGGGGTATTCAAATCCTCCATCATAGCGATTTTCAAAATTGTAGACTGTAATTTCACTATAACTCTCTATAAAACCGCTTAACTTTTTTAAACCCGGATAACCAACATTTACAATATATTACCTGTGGAATTTGCATTATTACCATTATAGTTACCAATAAAATTTGTACTAAGTGATATTTTTGTATAAATTGAACGACGATTTGATCACCCAAATTCGGGTTTGTGGACAGCCATAAGCTATGTTCTAAAAAATGCTTTCGTGTTAGCATTAGCACCTTCAGTTGAAAATACGATTGACATGGGTAAGGTGGAACGTCAAAAAGAGAAAAAAACATTTTTACAAAAGGTGTTTGGAAAGAAAGATAAAAAGATCATAATAAGAACGAGGGCAATAAAAACACAATTAATAAACATGGATAAATTTAAAAACTATTTTTTTAATTTAGGCAGCGTTCTCAAAAAAACAGCAAAGGCTTGGGTAGCAGCCGATCCTTTTAGGCAGAGTGCAGTTGTTTCATACTACGCCATATTTTCTATTCCTGCACTATTAGTTATCATCATTACGTGTGTAGGATTTGCTTTTGGCCAGGAGGCTATTCAGGGCAAAATTTCAGGACAGATAAGCGGTGCAATGGGAGAAGATACCGCCAAGCAGGTTGAAGAAATGATTGCTAAAGCAGGTTCTCAAAAAAATTCTTTGATAGCAACCATAATCAGTATAATCACTCTAATATTAGGAGCAACAGGCGTGTTTGCTCAGTTGCAGGCATCTCTTAATTTAATTTGGGAGGTGAAGGTAGTGGCAAAGAAAAAATTTCTGAAAACATTAAAAGACAAGTTGTTTTCTTTTGGTCTCATTTTATCTATAGGTTTTTTGCTTTTAATATCTTTATTACTCACCACGGGTTTAGAAGCATTCAGTGGCTGGGTAAAGGTACACTTGCCTGATTTTATGTTAGTGGTTTTTAAATTACTTAATTTTATTATTACGTTTGGAGGTATTAGTGCGTTGTTTGCATTAATGTTTAAAATATTGCCTGATGCCAAAATTCAATGGCGCGATGTATGGATTGGAGCAATTGCAACCTCTTTACTATTTATCCTCGGCAAGTTTGCACTCGGAATTTATTTTGCCAAAGCAAGTCCTGGCTCCACTTATGGCGCAGCAGGTTCCATTATCTTAATAATGCTTTGGGTTTCTTATTCTTCTATGATTTTATTTTTTGGAGCAGAATTTACTAAACAATATGCAATTTCTAATGGTCGCGAAATTAAGCCAGCAGCCGATGCAGAAATGATTGATGCGGCTGAAAAAGAAAAAAAGAAATAATTACATTGTTTCAGATTACACAAAAATATGAGAAGTTAAAAGTGGATGCCACGGACATGCTAAATTATTGTGAACGCTATTTAAGCAGTTCTTTTTTTGCATCCACCCACCAATTTTTAAAGCCTCTTCTACGTTTTTACATGTAAGTGTAGTCATTTATGGCTAAGGCACCTTATTGCCCGATGAGGGCACGCGCATATATGTGCGAAACACATTTTATTTGTGGGTTAGCATTTAGCTTATTTGGGGTTTGTAGCGATAGCGAAAAATACAAATGTGCTAAATTATACCAAATTCATATATAATATAGTCCAATTTTGCTTATTTGATTTTATTTGCTATATTTGGACTATATTATAAATGGATATTATGGCTTTACCAAAAAAAATCTATGTAAAAGAAAGCAT
>JACDED010000169.1 GCA_013816615.1 Bacteroidota bacterium | reverse complement strand
GTATGCACCTGAATTTACAAGTCATAGTGAAGGTATAAGAGTGAAAGTGACGAAATAAAAACTATTGTCACCAACGAAGGAGGGATCTGTTTTAGATTTCTTCTTAGTCGAAATGACAACGTAATTAAAGGAAGAAGCCCTGTTCATTTGAATGGGGCTTTTTTTATGCATCTGGTGTGGCGCGTATTCTACGATAACACGTTGGTGTAGTATAATAGTGTTGATTTAATGATCATCTCCTGATCAAAGCCTTGGCATAAAATTTTCTATTCAAATTAGAAATTTTAAAAACCAAGAACTCATGAAAAAAGTAATTTTAATGGCCGTTGCCGTATTAAGCATTAAAACAGCAAGCGCTCAAACAAACACAGCTACCCCGGATAATACCGGCGTAAACACGCAAATGAACACTGGGGTACAAACTCCTAGTTTAATTACAAATCACTTTAATGTAGATTATCCGAACAACACAGCTACCTGGTACCAGGACGGTTCAAATTACAGGGGTGAATATATGGACAGTAAAACAAACACGGGGAGAGTTGCCATTTACGATAAAAATGGCGTTCGCATAGGAACTGAGGAACAACTGTCAAACGGCACTTACCCTTCCACAATAAGCGAATATTATACAAAAAAGTATCCTAACGAAACAGATTACCAGGTTTGGTCAACCAACGATGGTTTGGGTAATACAACTTATTATACCAATCGTAATTCTGAAACCTATTGGTTTGATAAAACAGGAAAATACAAAAACAAAACAAAAAAGAGAACTTACAATAATAAGCCGGAAACAAAAAAATAATCATAAACCCAAAAAGCCTCAATAAAATTTATTGGGGCTTTTTTGCTGAGTAATTGAGTATTTTTTTACCCTAATAAGTTTGAAATCCCCAAAAAGGGACGCTATAACTTTTATTTGCATTGGCATTTGCTTTGCTTTAATCTATTAAAATATAAACTATGAAAAAAACAATTTTACCTATTATCGCTGCATTGGCGATTTTAACATCTTGCGGGCCTAGCAAAGAAGATCTTGCAAAAAGACAGGACGAGATGGCGGATTCTATCCAATCAATGAACAAAAAGATCCAGGATGAATTGGACGAAAGAATGAAAGCCATGCAGGATTCTATTACTGAAGCTGCAAAAGCTACTAATGAAAATATGCAGAACCAGGTTGACGATGTTAAAGATCAGTTAGAAAAAAAATCTGACCAGGCGGAAAAAAATGCAGACGCTACTAAAAAAGAGTTAGATAAGCTGAAAAAAGAAAATCAAAAAAAGGAAGACGCTAAAAAGCCTGAAAACGTAAAAGCAGGTCAAGGTAAAGGATAAATATATCCAAATATAAAAAGCGTTTAATTACACAAACAATAAATAAAAATAAAAAACCAAAAATGAAAAATTCAAAAACTATTTTAATGGGTCTAGCTTTAGCAGGTTCAATTTTCTTCGCTTCATGTAAAAAAGATGATCTTGGTCCTACAGTAAGTCCTAATGGTGGTGATGTATATGTGGATCTTCACGGAACTTATTCAGAACAAGGTGCTACGGCATCTGACGCAAAAGATGGTGATATTTCCAGTAGTATTACAACTTCAGGATCTGTAGACGTAAATAATGCAGGTGTTTATACAATTACATACAGTGCATCTGATAAAAAAGGTAACACAGGTACAGCTTCACGTACTGTGTATGTTAGACATACAGCAAATACGATTGCTGCTACGTATGCGATTAAAGATACATGCTCTAATACGGCACCAACATTTTATTCGGATGTATTAACGGCCTCATCAAGTGTGAAAGTACTTACCACTAAATTTGCAAATTATACAAATGCAAATGTAAACTTTGATGTTTCAGGAAGCACGGGTTCAAGTATAACTGTACCTTCGCAAACCGTTAATTGCGGTATTCCTGCAGCGCCAAGAGCTTTTACAGGTTCAGGAAGTATTTCTGCTGATGGAAAGAAAATGACTATCACTTACGTTGAAGTTAATACTGCAAATAGCTCATCGATTACTTGTACAGGAATTTATACAAAATAATCAAATTCAATAAATAACAAAAGCCTCAATAAATTTTATTGAGGCTTTTTGCTTTTATAGAACACACATATACATTATTGAATAATTAACTTCGCAGTTCTTACAGTTTTATTTTTCTCCAACACTTTTACGATATATAAACCGGGTGAAAGCCCTTCAATATTAAATACTCCCGAATTTGTAGTTTCTTGTTTTACTAATTGTCCGTTCATATGGAAGATAGAAACATCTACGTCTTCTTCTGAATTTAGGAAAGAAACTAAATTAGTATTTGCTGATGGGTTTGGAAATAATGTCAAACTCTCTTTTCTGTCAAAATTTAATTCTTTAATACCAATAATGGTAGAATTGCTGCCCTGGGTATTTAAATACAATCCTTTAGGGCTAAAATTATCTCCTGTAGAAGCTATATAACTATTTGAAGTGAAAAAATTCATGCGATAAATTGTAGTACCATAAGTAGTATTATTGAAAGGCGTTGTAATTGTGCTCCAGCTTGTACCACCATCAACTGAAATGTGATAGTAGCTATTGAAGTTTGCTGTAACAATTAAAGTATCCGGCCCAAAAGTATGAAACATGGGAATGCCAGAAACAAATTGCGCATTACTATAGGCAGATAGACCGGCAACTACTTGTGCAATATCTGTTTTTGGAGTAAAGGTTATTCCACCATCTGTTGTTTTATAGATCTTATTTATTTTATTTGTATTATCCCGTGTCATAACGTAACCAACGTTATCTGTTGCCATATAAAAGGCACTAAGACTCTCGGATCCTGTGCTTGTATAAGTGTAAATAACATTTGTATTTCCTAACTGATCAAATGTGCGCATTTCAAATCCATTCACGTCACGCGCATCCATTAGCTGCCCATTCGGTTTTATAGCACTGCAATGCGCTCCGCCATTAATAGCATAAGTAACCATTGAAAATGTAGCACCTGCATCTGTTGATACCATTGGTAAACCGGCCCTTGTTAATACAATTGTATTTTCATTTGCAGACATTAAAAATCTAACGCTGTTAAGATTTGCTCCAGAAGTGTTTTTATTTACCCATGTTTGTCCGCTGTTATTACTTGTATAGATCTGACCTTTTCTATCGCCTGCTAAAAAAGTTCCATTACTTAAAACTTTTGCAGCCATTATATCTTCTCCACTTCCAATAGTATTTGTAAAATGAGTGATTGAACGTCCTTTATCCAGCGAGTAAGAATATTTACCGCCTGCCAAACCTAATAATCCTTTATTGCCATTAAAATCAACGCTGTAAACATTGCCGGCAAGATTAGGCAAAAATTGCTCCCAGGTTGCACCATAATCATTTGTTCTGAAATGTGGATACATGTAGTAATAATTGTTTAAATACATAAGTCCGCCTCCTAATGGTAAAGGGGGTGGATTGATATTTGCAGACCAGGTTGCGCCGCCATCTGTTGTATAAGAAAATGTAGTAGGGCCGCTTAGTGAATGAACAGCAAATTCATTTTTATTTTTAAATGCAACGCTACCGGCCGCACCGGGTAAAGGCGTGTTAGTCCACGTTGCTCCTCCGTCAAAGCTTTTGCAAAGTGTGGTGCTCATAACAACAAAAAATGTATCAGCACTGGCCATATAAAAATCTACAAAAGTACCGAAAAAGGTACCTGTATTAGGAACGCTTGTATAAGTAACTCCACCATTCATTGATACATAAGAGAATGATCCGCCTCCAAATGCATACACTTTATTTCCGAAATTTCTCAGACTTGTTATTGTTCCGGCACCTTGTGAAAGATTCCAATTTAAACCATCAGCAGAAAAGTACAAGCTATAACTGCTGGAGGAAAGGAAATTTAGTCCGTAGTAGCCCACAGGGCATTTATCGGCAAATTTAATTGTGGCAGTGGATGTAGTAACGGTTTGCCAGCCATCAGAAGTTGCCTGGATGGACATGCCATTAGATGTGCGCAATATTCCATCATTTTTATTGCGCATAATAGGCGTGCCGTAATTGGGTAATGGATTTGTGTTTACATATTTCCATTCTTTTGTATTTGAGTTTATATATACCATATGCGAATTACCGTTTACACCTGACGACAGATATAATGAATCGTTGTTTAGCGGTCGCATGCCAGATCCATAGCCAATTGGGGTTTGAATATGATACCCAACCTGCGCAGTTGTGCTTAATAGATTTAAAAGAAGTGTGAGGCTTAATAAAAGTTTTTTCATGGTATTAATTTTTTTGTAAAATTATTGAAGACATGAAAGGGTTGAAATACCCAGTGTTGGGTATTTAGTATTTTGTAAAATAAAAAATCCCCATCAAAATATTTTGATGGGGATTTAATATATAATTTTAAGATTACATCTGAGCGTCTAATTTTGCAGCTAAAGCATTTTTTGGAACTACACCAACTTGTTTATCTACAACTTCACCATTTTTAAAATATAATAAAGTAGGGATGTTTCTGATACCATATTTTGCACTAATACCTGAGTTAAGATCCACATTAACTTTTCCTACAACAGCTTTACCATCATATTCTTTAGCTAATTCTTCAACTACCGGACCAACCATGCGGCAAGGTCCGCACCATTCTGCCCAAAAATCTAATAATACAGGTTTGTCGCTTTTTAATACTAGTTCTTCAAAGTTTGCGTCGGTGATTTCTAATGCCATAATTCTATTTTTTTAATTTATTTTTTAATTCTTTAATTTCTATTATAAAGTTACAGTTTTGTTCTTAAATCTTAAATCATACATCTTAAATCTTTTCCTATTTAACTAACAATAACGTTGTTCTTTTTGTGTAAATATAAACCTGCGCCGATTGTAATTAACAATAGTACAGATCCCACCATGGCAATAGTATTGCCGGTCTTATAAGTATCTGGCTCAAATTTAAACTCTATTTTATGCTTACCTGCCGGTATTTGCATACCCCTTAATACATAATTAACGCCTGCATATGGTTTTAGCTGGCCATCAATGTAAGCATCCCAACCTTTTGGATAGTAGATCTCAGAAAAAACGGCAAACTCTTCTGCTTTTGTATCGCTTTCGTAAACCAATTCATTTGGTTGATAAGATACCAGCTTAATAGAACCTTCTCCTTCATATGTATCTTTTAACTGTAGTTCTTTTTTAAAATTTGACTGAGTTATCGCTTGTGTTTTAGTATCTATTTTTCCAAGAGCAACAATTTCATCATCGGTATTTGGTACAGTAAAGATCGTTTTCACAAACCAGGCGCTGCCATTTGCTACAGGATTTTTTAAAGGAATTTCGCCGCGTCCATCACCACCCGGAATAATAAAATATTTTGTATTAAGCATATTTATAACATTTAAAGAACCAAATAGTATTCTGCTTGTACTATCATTGCCTAAAGCTTTTCCGGCTTCCTTATAAAATAAGTTTAATTCCTTGTCGATGTGAAACTCGATCAGCTCGGCATATTTTTTCAATTTAGCACCGTGATAACCACCAATTGATTTGTGATAATAAGATGTTGCTGCATCATTAAAAGTGCTAACCGTTAAATTTAAAACACGGTAATCCAATTCAGGATCTTTTAAGATCTCTTCGTCTGCCGCTGTTTTAGAAACTATACTTTGCATGTTTTGTTCTTTGGTAACAAAGGATTTGCTGTTTAAATAGCGCGACGCAACGGTCCAAAGATCTATCGTAATAAAAATACCGATAGCTGCAAAAAATAATTCTTTTTTTAATTTATTAGTGAAGTAGAGAAATAAAGCGCCAAATGCTAAAACAATAAATATGAGTGAACGCATAGCATCTGCTGTAAAAATGGCTTTACGGGCCAATTCTATTTGCGGCATCAACTCAGCAATGTATGGTCTTACCTGGTTTTCAGGATTACCTTGTCTTACAGCCTGTTGTACCATTGCTTCTTCTTCACCTGCACCATGAAATGTATTTAAAGCATCCGGCATTAAAAAACATAACAGGCAAAAGCCTCCAACAATAACTGTTGAACTAATAATTAATTTTTTAAGAGATACTTCTTTTTTTAGTAAACGAAGTTTTATTTTTTCATCCCAGCTTTTAATTTTTATAATTTCAGAGATGGTTAAAATAGCAAGTAATGGCAAAGTTAATTCTGCAATTACCATGATCATACTTACCGCCCTGAATTTATTATAGCCGGGAATGTGGTGCATGAAAAAATCTGTAAGTCCCATAAAATTACTTCCCCAACCTAAAGCAACGGTTAAAAGGGTAGCTAAAAATATTGGCCATTTAATAGCATTCTTAACAACAAACATTCCTAACAAAGCAAGAAAAATAATGATAGCACCAATATAAACGGGGCCGCTTGTAAATGGCTGGTCGCCAAAATAAGCATAACTGCTGGCAACCTGCTGACGTAATTCCGGATTAACTTTTTTAAGCGCGCTTTCATCAACATTTGCAATAGGTGAAGATACACCGCCTTTAAAATCCGGAATTAAAAAAGTAAATGTTTCGCCAATACCGTAACTCCATTGCGTTGCATAATCTTCATCTAAACCAGTTGTAGTGTTTTTTTCATGTTTTTTTACTACATCTTCATTGGCCTTTATTTTTTCTATTTTGGCATTACCACTGTTATCAAGGCTTAAAGGTGTTTTATCATCCGCTACCATTTTTGAACTTATGGTTAACTCCGATTTACCACGTGTACTATATTTGCCATATTCATTAGTGGTAGAAAGACCCGCAAAATTTGGAAGTAATCCTATTAAAGTTGCCGCTAAAAACAGAGCAAATCCTTTAAAAAAAGTACCTAATTGTTTTTCTTTTAAGTGTGTAAAGAAATATCCTGCAATAATAAAGGCTATTAAAATATAACCGTAATACGAGATCTGTACGTGGTTAGCGTTTAATTCCATTGCTGTAAAAAGTGTGGTAATAGCTAATCCCAACCAGGGTTTGCCTTTAAACAATAATATAACACCACCAATTAAAGCCGGTAAATAGCCAAGGGCATTGGCTTTAGAGTTGTGCCCTGCTTCTAAAATGATCAAAAAATAAGAACTTAACCCATATGCTACACCTCCAATTAGCGCCAGCCAGGGGTTTACATCAAGACATAACAATAAAATAAAAAAGCCCAGGCAATAAAGAAATAAATAACCCGCAGGCAAGGGAATATATAATTTAAAAGCGTTATCTAATTTGCCAATCCAGTTGCCAGGATATTTTGTAGAGATCTGGTAGGCAGGCATACCGCCAAACATAGAGTTTGTCCATAGCGGCTCGGCGTCGTTATGGGCTTTACGATAATCTACAATTTCCTTGCTCATGCCTTTATGGCGGGCAATATCATCTTGCCTAAGCTCTTTACCGCTTAACAAAGGCTTAAAATAAATTAATGTAATAATTGCGAAAATCACAATGGCAATGCCATGCGGAAGATAGTTTTTGTAGTTAAATTTCATAATCTTAAAGCAACGACAAATATATTAAAATATTGCCCTTTTAGGCTTATTTGTAAGTGTAAATTAAATACAAATTGAGAGCGCTGCAAAACTCCGATAAGTTTTTTTTGATTTTGTTTCGCGACAAAAATTTTAAAATCATAGACAGTATTTTGTCGTTTTAGTCCTAAACCTTTGAGTTTATATAATCATTTAATG
>JACDED010000168.1 GCA_013816615.1 Bacteroidota bacterium | reverse complement strand
CAATAGACCAAGCAATGGATAGCGCAGTTATAGGAATTAAACGTTTAAATAAAAATAAAGCATATTTAACATCATTAACTAATCGCAATCACTTATTGTATAATTTAGAACACTAATTAGTATGAGATCGCATATCTAACGAATCGGCAAGATCTTTTATTAATTCAAGGCCCAATGTATGCATAATGCTTAATCCTTTAAAGTCAAAGCCCGAACCGCTATCGCCAATCTCTAATTCAATTTTGCCATCCGCTTTTTCCTGAAGACTGATCTTCACTTCATAATTTTTTGTTTTACCGGAAGCGTATTTTATTGAGTTCAGTAATATTTCAGAAATAATTAAACCTAAATGAATTGCTTTTTTGCTGGAGATCAAAAAGCCAAGGTAATTTACGTTTACTTTAAAGTTATGACTGATCTGTGGATAGGTTACCCTGAATTCGATGATCAACTCTTTAATGTAATCAGATAGATTGATCTGCGAGAACTGATTGTTCTTATCAAGCATATCGTGAATCTTTAACATAGAAAAGATCCTTTGTTCATATTCTTGTATCAGTGCTAATGATTCTTCGCTTTTTACTTTGTTCTTTCTTAAACGCAGTAAGCTAATTAAAATAGAAAAATTATTTTTTACCCGATAATTGATCTCTTTTAAAAGGATTTCTTTTTCGTGAAGTAATTTTTCAAGCTTATCCTGTGCAGCCCGTCTTTTACGACTTTCTAAATTAGAGGCCATCACAAACGATACGCTTAAACAAAAGCTTATCTCATCTTTTGTAAATTCTTTTTTAGAGCCGGTTTTTTCGTAGCACATTACACCTACAAACTCACCCGAGATCCTTAAAGGAATATCAAGTAAAGTACAAATGTTATTTTCTTTAGCGTATTTATCACTAAACTCTTTTGTGAGGGGATGTGTGCAAATATCTTCTGCAATAATTATTTCGTTAGATACAAAGGCTTCAAAATAAATAGGATGGTCGCGTTTTAATAAAATACTGTTCTTGCTGAATTGTTTGTTGCGCATATCGTATTCTCCAATAGATATTAAAGCGCTTTGATCCTGGTTAAATAGCCAAACATTCATTCGCTCCATTTTTAAACAGGATAAAATGCGTTTGGCAAAGTCTATCATAATAGTGTCAATATCATCTCTTTTAAGGAAATGAATTTTTGATATGCTATTTAATTCTTCTAAAAGATTAATTTCTTTTTCTTCTGCCATAAAGCAATATTATATTAAAGATAAAATAATCCCTGATGGAAACAAATCTATTTAACAATAAAAAAATAAGGTGATGGAACACTGATTTTACAGATTAAACTGATCATCGCTGAGAAATTCACAAAATAAAAAATCTGTAAGGATCTGCTAAATCCGTGTCATCCGCGTTCTATCGCCTAAATTAACTTAGCTTCTGATACGTTTGCCACCAATTTCATTAATTACACTTTTTATTGGCGTACAAATTAGTGCTTTTTGCAAGCAGGCTTGCAAAATCTATTACACGAATTCTTAATAAATATTAGGAAATAAATAATTTAAGAAATTAGTGTAATTCGTGGCTTAAATATTAATTAACTCAACTCCTGATACGTTTGCCACCAATTTCACCAATTACACTATTGATTGGCGCATAAATTGTGATTTTTCAAGCAGTCTTGCAAAATCTATTACACGAATTCTTGATAAATATTAGGAAATAAATAATTTAAGAAATTAGTGTAATTCGTGGCTTAAATATTAATTAACTCAACTTCTGATACGTTTGCCACCAATTTCACTAAGTACACTAATGTATAGGCAACACAAATTAGTGCTTTTGCAAGCGGGCTTGCAAAATTTATTACACGAATTCTTAATAAATTAGGAATTAATTAATTTGATAAATTAGTGGAATTCGTGGCTTAAAAATTAATTAACACAATTTCTGATAGGTTTGCCACCAATTTCACTATTTGTTGGCGCACAAATTAGTGCTTTTGCAAGCGGGCTTGCAAAAATTAAACGCTAATCTTAATTTTATATTTGTAAAATAAATTATTTTGTGAAATTTGTGTAATTCTTGGCTTAAAAACCCTTAGCTTAATTTCTGATACGTTTGCCACCACCTGTCGGGAATTTCATTGCTGATAGCCAGCTCATAGTCTTTATAACTACATGGTATCAATGTGTGGCGTTCAAATTTAAGATCTTTATGTGGCGGGTAGGGAATCTCCATCCACCAACGATCACTTTTTTTGCTCTTGTAAAAATTAATTTCGTATTTATCATCCTGTAACACCACATGAAAACGAATATAATCAGGATTTGTACGACTGGGAAAATCATTTTTACGATTGTAAAAGCCATCAAAGAAACACCAGATCATTTGCGCGGCAAGATGCGCAGTTTTTCCATTCTCATCAAACTTCGGATTTAATTCGTAAATACCAATTGAAGATAATTTATCGTTCATGCCTGCATAGCGCATTATCTGGCAAGCTTCTTCAGAATAAAAACCATTTGGCGAAGCATTAGGATTTGCAGGCGCATCTGAATGTTTAATAGAAGAGATATCAAAAGTGATCATATCCGATTGACGGATCACTGGTTCTGCTTCTTCTATTTTATCGCGTACCTGGCCTAAACGGTAAGCATCAAAATACAAACGGTTCATCATCTGCAAACTGTTTTGATCTACCAAATACGTTTGATATCCAATGTTACTATAATTAAAAAGATAATTTGGCTGGTGTAAAATAATTTTTCCTAAATAAGAATTACTTGTAATATCTTCATCCGGATTACCAAGGTCAAAAGTGCTGTCAACCGCTGTAATGTTAATGGTTTGTTCAAGATCCTTGTATCCTAAGAATTGCGCATAAGTAAGATCCTGTGAGCCTCCAATAATTACCGGAATAATATTTTTTCTGATCAGGTAATCAACAGTGCTTCTCAACGCAAAAAAAGTATCATCAGTAGAATGGCCTGCATTTATATTTCCAAGATCAACAATGTTGCCTCTGAATCCGGTATCGTAAAGTTTATATAAAAATTCCCGCACAGCATCAGGCGCTAATTTGCAGCCTTCGTTGTTTTCACTGTTCCTGTCTTCGCAAACCCCTATAAGTGCAATATCCATTTCTTCCAGTTCCGGAAAATCACTCCCTTCTTTATAAATAGTAAAGAGGCTACCAAACTGGGTTTCTTTTAAATTGTAGTTATTTAAAATATTATCGGTATTAAGGGGACTAAAAAAATGGGCAATGTCGCTCATGTTGAATGAATTTTATTTAAAAATAGGTTTCTTGTAAAGGTGAAAGGGGGTAGGGCGAAGTTTTATATTAACAGGGGCCTATTAGGAACTTATGATCATGCTGCCTGTCACGTTGAGCGCCCGTCCGAACGGAGATTCATCCGGGCGGAGAGTCGAAACGCGTATACATTTGATGTTTATTGTTCTCGACTCCGCTCGAACTGACAAGCATGTTGAAAAACAGTTTCGTTAAAAAAGCGAAAATTTATTTGGAGCTATCGATTTTATATTTAACTTTGTATCTCAAAGTGCTTTAATATGGAAAACCAACAACAACATTTAGAGGCCTTAAAGGATATTAGGCAAATGATGAAACAATCTAACCGCTTTTTATCGTTGAGTGGTTTAACAGGTATTTTTGCCGGCGTGTATGCTTTAGTAGGAGCGTATTTTGGCCATCAGCTCATTAACGACTATATTAAAAATTATTGGAATTCAAGCAGGGATCAAAGCCCTTATTTTGATCTCATTTTTAAATGTATTGTTATTTGCACTGTTGTTTTAACAGCATCTTTAATTACAGCTTTTATATTATCAGCCCGTAAAGCAAAAAAGAATGGTCAAAAATTAATGGACCATACAGCCTGGCAACTATTAATAAATATGCTTATTCCGTTGGCTGCCGGCGGTATTTTTTGTATTGCCATGTTATTTCACGGTGGTAATTTTATTGTATTGGTTGCGCCTGCCATGTTAATATTTTATGGCCTTGCATTAGTGAACGGCAGCAAATATACATTGCACGATATCCGGTATTTAGGTTGCCTGCAAATACTGCTAGGTATTATGGCCAGCTTTTATGTTGGCTATAGTCTTATTTTTTGGGCCATTGGTTTTGGTGTTTTGCATATTGTGTATGGCACTATTATGTGGTTTAAATACGATCGCAAATCTTAACTATTACCTAATAACTATTCGCTATTAACTTTATTTTAAAATGATCAACCCAAACATACATAAACTTCATAAGGCCTTCGAAAGCAGGGTGAGGCTTGGTATTATGAGCGTTTTGATGGTAAATGATAAAGTTGATTTTAACTCCTTAAAAGAACTCTTGCAGGTTACCGATGGTAATTTAGCAAGTCATGCTTCTGCCTTAGAAAAAGAAGGCTTTATTCATATTAAAAAAGAATTTATAGGCAAAAAAACTTCAACAACTTATAGCGCTACTAAAATTGGGGTTAAAGCTTTTGAAGATCATTTGGACGCACTTGAAAAATTAATTAAGAAACTGGATTAAAAAAATTTAAAAATTTACTTTGAAATGCAAAGCGCTTTACCAATAATAGGAATTACACTGCTAAGTATAGCATCTCTTCTTTTGATCATTTATGCAATAATTGATCTGATTAAATCAAAACCAATTGATAAAATAACCTTTGCAGTGGTTTGTAAATTTATAGCCGAGATATTGTTTATTGGTATATTACCGGGTATTGGCATTGCTATTACTAACGATAAATGCGATGTGCATCCTTTTGAAAGCAATAGCCTTCCAACTGCTTATACACTTTGGATAATATTTGCAATTGCATATTTTATTTCAAGGCATGCAAAGAAAGATCTGTCACCTATTGTAATTTCAATAGTTTCTGCCGTCATGGTAATTGGTGTATTGTTTGCTTTAGCTATTTGTATCCACTTCATGCCAATGATACCAATTGCTATTTTTCCGGGAATTGGTTTATTATATCTCTCTCCATTCTTTTGTTTCTTTTATTTATTCAAGGAAATAATAAGGTTAAATAAATATTTAAGAGCGTATTTAGAAAAACAAAACAACACGCCGGGTAATATTGTAAACGCTTTTTATTATTCCATTCAACAAAATCATTTAGGCTTCGTTACTGTATTAACCGCACCATTATTATTGATCGTACAAGCTGTATTGTTTTTGTTCGGACAGCAACCCGATTCTGTTATCACACAATTTACCGAAAGTTGCGGTTATCTTTTATCAAAATATCAGGATTGTTCATGTGGGGGCGAACATTATTTATGCTCTATTGCAGCAAACGGAAATAAAAAACTCGTAAAGCCTACGCGCTTTGGTGTAAGAGCAAATGAGCGTATTATTGTTAACCGTCAATTGTTAATTGCCAATGCGTTTGAGAATTGGTTAGAAGATCATACACCAAAATTACACCGTGTAATAAGAAATTCTTACGATGCCTGTAATATTCCCGTGAACGAATGGTCGAAGCATAAAAAATTCGCTAACATCCTTTATGTTTTAATGAAACCGATGGAATGGTTGTTCCTGCTGTGGTTATATATCTTCGATAAAAAACCCGAAGACAGAATAGCTAAACAATATTACCCAAAAGAAGAATTGACTATTTATTTAAAAGAAAATAATTATGAAAGACCTGACTAAAATCCGAATTGCTATAACAGTGTTTATAGTGCTATTAGTATTAAGCGGAGTAACTGCTTTTCCCTTGAGAACAGAACTCGATTTTTTAATTGTGCATAAAAATTCTTTTCCGGACACATTGGCAAACTGGATCCAAACCGTTTACGATTCAGTTAAACAAACTCCGGATGTAGTTTTATATGGTACTGATTGGCTTGCCTTTGCACATATCATAATCGCTTTATTTTTTATTCCCGTTTACATTGATCCTATAAGATATAAGGCCAATTTAATTGTTGCTATGACAGCATGTGGCGCTGTGTTTCTTTTAGCTTTTATTTGCGGCCCAATCCGCGGCATTCCATTCTTTCACCAATTAATAGATTGTGCATTTGGTTTCATCGGTTTCTTTCCTTTATTCTTTGTCTACAAAAAAATAAATAAACTAAAAAATTTAAAATATTAATCTTTTCAAAACACATCCTTATGAACACACCTGTAAAACATCTACACAAAATTACCGACTTGCTATGGCAGCTCCATCTAAAAACTTCTTCTTTCGTAGCACATTTGGTGGGACCCATCGTTTTTAATTTCGGTGCAAAAGAGCCGGCCTGGAAAATGAGTACTGCCGATCTACTTGGTTTTCCTGATGGTACAGTTGGTAAAATACTTGGTGAATTTTTAAAGAAGAATAAACTGGAGCCAATAGCCGGTGCTGAGTCGCACGATCTTTTTCATGTACTGTTCGATTACGAATCGTCTTTCAAAGATGAAGTAGCACTTCAATTCTTTTTAAGAGGCAATGGTAAAAACTCAATCGCGTCATTCGGTACTTCTATTGGAGCCTGGTGTGTGCTTCCCGGACAATGGTCTTATCTTCGAAACTCTTATGCAGGTGGAAAAGAATGTATGGATATTTCACAGCTTGATCTTAAGGCAATTCTTTTTCAAAACTTTGATGAAATAAGGACTACATTGTTTAAAGCAAATAAAACAAGCTAAAAAAGAGTATGAATAGTGTCAAAAAAACAATTATTTGGGTAAGCTTTTTTGCAATTGCAATGGGCTTTATGGAAAGCGCGGTTGTAATTTACTTGCGTGAATTATATTACAAAGGTGGTTTTCAATTTCCTTTAAAAGAGATCTCACCGTTTGTAGCCAAAATGGAATTTTTCAGAGAAATAGCAACCATTATTATGTTAGTAGGTTGTGGCATCATGGCCGGAAAAAATAAACTACAACGTTTTGCATATTTTGTTTTAGCCTTCGCTATTTGGGATATTTTTTATTATGTGTTTCTATATATTTGTTTAGGCTGGCCGCAAAGCTTAGCAACATGGGATATTTTATTTTTAGTGCCATTGCCATGGGTTGGCCCCGTTTGGGCACCTTGCCTGTTATGTTTGTTAATGATCGTAGGTTCTGTTTTTATCATTTATAAAGTAGATGAACAACCTGATTACAGAGTAAGCAAGAAGTTTTGGTGGATGTTAATTTCAGGTGCGGTAGTTTGTATTGTTTCATTTATGTGGGATTATATACGCTTCACAAACCTTAAAGGGACTGGCTGGAATATTACTTCCGATAAAAATTTATTTTCTGAGATCGGTACGTATGTGCCCACTGAATTTAATTCGCCGTTATTTTTGACCGGCTTTTTATTAATGCTCTTTCCTGTTGCTTATTCTATTTACACATCCAAAAAAATCAAAAATTAAACAAAATGAAAAGAAATGATTGGTTACTGATTGCTACGGCAATTATTTTTAGCATCTTATTTTACAGGCAGGCTACCGGGTTAAACTATCTTTTATTTACAGCGCTTGTAGTAGCTGTAGTAGGTTATTTTAATCCCGATAAAATAAAAACACCGCAATGGTGGTATTACGCAGGTTTAAGTGTTTTGTGCGGTGTTGCCGTGTTTTGTGTAAATAGTAATTTAAGTGTGTTTGCCTGTATTATGTCTTTATTTATTTTTTCAGGTAAGGGTTTTAATTACAAAAATTCCATCATTGTTAATTTGGTTTTTAGTATTGGCT
>JACDED010000167.1 GCA_013816615.1 Bacteroidota bacterium | reverse complement strand
TCACAGCATGAACTTTTTTCCTCTAATCAGGTGGTCAATTTCAACCGGTTTACACTGGTCAATTTGAGCCGGTCAACGGTGGTCAGTTTAAATCGGTCTAGGGTGGTCAACTTCACCGGTTTTTGCAGACTCAGAGTACAAAGCGAATCATTATAAAACGATCCATTTTTTTTGCGCTAAATCAAAAATAATTTAAAATAAATTTGCGCAAGTGATTGTTTGCGCATATATTTGCAAACGATTACTTGCATAATTAAAAAAATAAAATGAGAAGAGATGTATACCAGGGCATAGCAGATCCCACCAGGCGCGCCATAATAGCTCTACTAGCCTTACAAGCAATGACTCCAAATGCCATGGCAGAACATTTTAATATTTCCAGACAAGGAGTGTCAAATCATATTAAGATACTAACAGAGTGCGAACTTGTAAAGCAAGAACATCAAGGGAGGGAAATTTACTACACACTTGAAATAAAAAAATTGAAAGAGATAGACAAATGGCTTGAGCAATACAGAGCTATCTGGGAAAGCCAATTCAATAAACTTGACAAAGTATTATCTAACCTTAAAAAACAGAAAAAATGAACAATTTACTATTTGATTTTATCGTCGACAAAACAGCAAAAACAGTATTCATAACCAGGGAGTTTGATGCAGAGCTTTCTTTGGTATGGGATGCTTTTACAAAACCCGAAATCCTTGACCAATGGACTGCCCCGGAACCCTATACAGCAAAAACAAAATTCATGAATTTTGAAGTTGGCGGTAAAAGGTTTTATGCGATGGTAAGCCCTGAAGGCCACGAGGGTTGGATACTTCAGAAATATACGTCCATTAGTCCTAAAACTAATTTCAAGCTCTTTAATTCATTTGCCGACAAAAATGAAAACCCTCAATTGCCAGGTTCTGATTGGGATTATACTTTCAGCGAACATAACGGAATAACAAAAGTGAGTATTACTATTTACAATGAATCCCTTGCCCGCATAGAGAAGATGATTGAAATGGGTTTCCAGGGAGGGTTTACAATGGGACTTAATCAATTGGAAAAACTATTAATAACTTTATCTAAGAAGTAATTTAGGTTTTCAAAATTCAAAACATCCATACAACACATAAATTAATATTTTTATGAAAGTAAAAGAACAGATCAAAGAGTATATCGTCGGCCAACCTGAAGCAAAGCGTAGCGACATGCAGGAGCTACACAAAATGATTTTGAAAGTGTCACCAAAATGTAAATTATGGTTCCTGGATGGAAAGAACAGTGAAGGCAAAATTGTTTCTAATCCTAATATAGGATACGGATTGCAAACACTAAAATATGCTAATGGAGAAACCAAAGAGTTTTATCAAATTGGCCTCAGTGTAAATACAAGCGGAATCTCTGTCTACATTCTTGGTATCGACGATAAGACCTACTTAGCCCAAACCTATGGAAAAAAACTAGGCAAAGCGAGCGTGACCGGATATTGCATTAAATTTAAAACTTTAAAAGACATAGACATTACTGTTCTTGAAGCGGCCATACGATTTGGATTTGAGGACAAGTAAAGTTCTCTGCGCCATCAATTTCTTCTGCCACAAATTCTTTCCCACACATCAATAAAACCTTCTTTAAAATTCATATTCTTTTCATTGGCCTGCTCCATACCCATCATTTCAACACCATTTTTTTGATATAGTTTGTAATGAAAAACAAATGTTTTTTGCAATTCGCTTTCCTGCATGTTTGTCCTGCCAAATTTTACAGCGTACATATTAAGTGTATCACCATTGGTCTGCGCAATGGTATAAGGATCGCCAAACCATCTAAGTATATCTACATCTTTTTTACTTTTGCATTGCTGCATTAATTGCTGATTACGGGGGTAACTATGCCATGTGATTGGATTTTCTGTATGTAACAAACTAAATTCTCCTATAAAAACAGTACTATCATTACTGCCAACCGAATACCATAAAATATTATTTAGCATGGTTGGATTTGTGATATGAGCGGTTACAGGAATATTGTTATTTGCGATCGATTCCTGAACAATTGCCTCTACACGATATTTATTAATAAAAGTGAACCCTAAATAAGCAAAACAATAAATTAAAGACGCTTTAGCAAACTTGTTCCTTCGCGCTAAATTTTTCCTGGTAAAAACTGCGATCAACATCAAAATTAACATTGGAAGCGTAAATAAAAGATCAACTATGGCAAGGTTGTTTAACGAATAATTTTCATTGGTAAAGGGCAATAATAATTGGGTACCAAAGTTAGTGCACCAATCTAAAAGTGAATGACCCCATAAACAAGCCAGCATAAATAATAGCATGCGTTGAAATGATACTTTTTGCTTAAACAGCTTCACTAACAACCAGGCAATGGGTATAGCGTAAAGCGCTTCAATAAACAAAGAATGTGTATGCGCTCTATGCTCGCACATATAGGCGCGTGGGTCTGTCAATCCCGTGTAAAACAAATCAAAATCAGGTGCACTTTTTGCAATGGCCCCTAAGAGCATTCCCCATCGGCCTATTTTTTTCCCGAGAAATATTTCGCCAATTGCAGCGCCAATAACTATGTGTGATAACGAATCCATTTTAATTCCTCTAATGTAAATATATTTTCACAATCAACTATACTAAAAACAGGATAATGATTGCTGACTTATGCAGGTTAACGTTTATATTTATTTGTATATTTATTGTAGTAAGAAGCGTAATTTTAAGAATATAAGATAAGTAAATATGAACCTGCCAACATTAGGTTGGCAAAATACAAAACAAAAAAAACGTGAAACGAACGCCGCTACTCTTAATAATTTGTTTTATTTGTTTTGCAACTATGCAAAGTCAGACAAATAAAAAACTGAGCAAACCAGAACAATGCTTTGAAAAATTCTGGACTACTTTTAAGGATAATTATGCTTTTTTTAAATTGAAGGGTGTGAATTGGGACAGCACATATATAAAATTCAGGCCTGCCATCACTAAAAAAACTAGTGAGAAAGAACTTATTTTGGTATTTGAACAAATGGTAGAACCCTTAAAAGACGATCATATTATGATTTTAAAGGGCGAAGAAATACTTTACACCGTAAAAAAGCCTTCTTATTTTAAACAGGAATTTAAAGGCATTAGAAAAGAGTTTTGGCAAACTGTAAATAAAACATTACAAGATAATTATTTCACGGAAGTAAAAGGTGTTGGGGCTGTTTTTAACGGAGAGAATTTATATTACACATCTCAAAATTCCGAAGTTGGCTACATTAGAATTACAAGGTGTTTTTCTGGTTTTGAAAGCATTTTTGACGAAAAAAAAGAAGATGACGATACCAAATTGATGCTTAAACAATTGGACAGCTTGCTTGTTTTACTTTCAACCAAAAAGGCACTGATAATTGATATAAGGGCTAATGGCGGTGGACACGGAGGCATTGAATTGGCAAGTAGATTTGCCAGAGAAAAAGTATTAACACATTATAAAGCAATTAAATTAAAAGGAAATTATGAAACTTTTACACCGCTTGAACCAAATTATATTGAACCAAATAACGGGGTTCGCTATTTAAAAACAGTTACTATTTTAACAAATGACAAAACAGCAAGTTCTGCAGAAGACTTCGCTATTTCATTATATTAACAATCTAATGTTACAACAATTGGCACAAATACTTCGGGAACATTTTCTGATATGTTTGTTACAGAGCTGCCAAATAAAATTGCATTTACGCTTTCAAATCAATGTTACTATTCTACCGACAAACAAATATTAGAAGACCTGGGAGTACCGGTTAAAATTGAAGTTAAGAATGCAAAATCTGATATCACAAACGGCATTGATCCCGTAATTATAAAAACATTAGAAATACTGAAGGATAAATAACTACATGTAACTAAACATACAATTAGGGCTAACGAACATTAACATTGTACAACCATCTAAAAAAACATTATGAAAAAAATTTGCACTGCTTTTTTTATTTTTACTTCAGGATTTATAATATCCCAAAATCAACCAAATGTTGAAATGATCCGGGAGGCAATTGCAGGTGAAATAAAATCACTAAATATAGCGCCTGAAAAAATTTATAAAATAGAGAATCGGACAATTGAGGGAATTGCAATCCGGATATATTATCCGTCTTCTAAAAAAAAGCTGCCTATAATTTATAACATTCACGGAGGCGCATTAGTTGCCGGAGACTTAGAGACACATGATAACATATCCCGAAAATTAAGCAATGCAGCCAATTCTATTGTAATTGCTTTGGATTATAGAAAAGCGCCCGAGCATCCTTTCCCAAAAAGTTTAGGCGATGTTTATGCGATTTATAAATGGATCGTTTCGGATTCATCGGGTTTGAATAGCGCCAAAGTCCCAATGTCAATTGTAAGCGATAGCGGTGGTTCTTTATTGGCCGCAGCGTTACAAATTCAAATTAAACAAAAAAAAGATAAGGGAAATATTAACAAGGTCATTTATATCAATCCTGCCTTCGACTTAAGGAATCCAGAAGACGATATATATGCTCTTGTAACAACCTGGTATCTATCAGGTGCTGATCCGAATAATGAACTTGCATCCCCTATTTTAACGAAGGACTTTTCCGTTTTTGCTCCGGCACTCATTGTGGTTAATGAAAAAGATATTTTATTAAATCAGGGAACGGCATTTAGCACAAAATTAAATTTGGCTGGTGTTAAGAACGAATTATTTACAGTGCAAAGTGAAGATCATTTTGGCGGTTATTGGGCAGCTGGTCATCAAAAGACCAAATCAGCATTTGATAAAACGGTGAAGTTTTTGACAAAAGATTGAGTGCGGTCAATTAAAGGGTCATAAAAATAACTTTTAAAGTCATTGGGTAATCTAATAAGTTTGACATCTGCGGTTAAGAATACAAATAATGCTTTTTAGTTATTGAAATAGTTAGGGATTCTTCAAATAATATCTTAATAGATATTCCGTTTTTTATAAAGCCATCGAACTTTGATCTCAGGCATCAAATTTGAATAGTAATATTAAAACTAGAAACTATGGACAGCAAAGAATTTAAATTAAAAGGCAACTGGAACGAGCTTAAAGGTAAAATTAAGCAGCAATACGGTGAATTGACGGACGATGATCTTATGTACGAAGAAGGGAAAGATGATGAATTGGTTGGACGCATTCAGAAAAAGATCGGGAAAACAAAAGACCAGGTAATCGAATGGATACAGGGTTTGTAATCACAAAACTGAATTTTAAAAATGATAAAGGAGTATTTTTTAAATACTCCTTTATTTATTTACGGGTAAATTATTTCATGTTTAAGATCATCACACACGCATTTGATTAACATGCCCCTACACTTCTCGATCCAGACAACCTTTAATTAAGATATAACTATTTTCTACCTATTCACAAAAAAACAGGAAAATAATTTTTGTAAATTCAGCCATCTCACATCTCACATCAGTGTTGAACAATAATTTTAGTTACTATCTTTTGAGTACCGGAAACAATTTCTATCAGATAAACACCGTCTTTGAACTCTGAGGTGTTAACCACTATTTTATTAGCTTGTGGTATAAACGTTGACGCTATCTGCTGACCTAATATATTTTTGATGATTACAACGGGAGTTTCTGAATTGGCAGCATAGGCTATCGTTATTTCAGAGCTTGCAGGGTTAGGGTAAACGTCAATCTCCGATGCCGCTTTATTTGAAACATAACAGATAGACGAATAGGTAAACTTCCCGTCAAAATCGGTTTGTTTTAAACGGTAATATAACAAGTCCTTAAAGGGTGTATTATCTTGAAAGCTATATTCTACCTGCTGATGGCTGTTCCCCGATCCTTTAACCGTTCCCGCAACCCGAAAATTAACGGCGTCTTCCGAACTTTCAACACTAAAATAATCATTGTTGATTTCCGTTGCGGTGGCCCATTTTAACTCGGTATAATTGTTACCGGAAAGTGTACAGTAAAAATATTTTAATCCGATTGGCAGTGGGTTATTTGCGCTAGAAGAAGCCAGCGTAAAAGGGCTGAAGTTTGTTACCGGGCCACTGGTAATTAAAACGCCTGTAGTTGTATTTCCGCTTGTGCCACCATTTCCCTGGTCTTTCCATTTTACCTGTCCTGCGTCCCACCTTGCCACTCTGAGATCAGGCAAGACCGTTACACTACAACTATTCACATCCCAAGTTAATGTTACGCTTACATTTGAAGTTCCGAGTGCACGGTTTAAAATCCAATATTCACAACGGCTGATATGGTGAAGTGAAGGGTCCTTTAAAGATACGCTGTAGGTTGGATCTACATCGCCGATAAAATATTGCGCTACAAAATTATCAGTTACTAACGTTGGCGCAGTGATACCTATTGGCCTGTACAGGCCGCCCGTGCCCACCGGAAATGTAAAGGCGCTGTTCCCGATCTTCACTATGGGTCCGTCTACATAACTTGTATTGCTTTGTCCCGTTACAGTTGCGCCGTTCATAACCTGTAAAACAGAACTCTGAGTTATGATGCCGTTCATAAATTTCAGGTGATTGCTGATGGTGTGAACGCCGCCGGTCGTGGTTACACCAACCGCGCCGGTTTTATTAACCGTTAAGTTGTAAATAGTTTGGGTGAAGGTTACAGGACAGCTAAATGTAGTATTTGAGGAGCCCGTTAAATTGAGCGTTCCGCTGCCGGAACTGAATACACCGCGGTTGCTCCAGTCGCCATAAATATCTAGGTTGTTAGCGCCGCTTATAGATAAGCTTGCAGCGGGGATAGCCGTATTATATGTTCCAGCCACAATGGCGGGGGAAATAGTTATGGTTTTACACTCTGCGCCAAGACCTGCTATTACAGGCATGTACTGAGGGCCGGCAGCCGGTATGACAACATTGGTACTAAAGTTAGGAACACCACTGCACCAGTTAGATGTTGTAAACCAATCGCTGCTTGTTGCACCAATCCATGTGCTTTGTGAGGTGGCAGATGCAACTGGTGCAAGTGTAACAGACATGGCCCCGTTTCCGGTGTTTTGGATTAATCTGAATTCTACCGTAGAATTGGTATTTAAAACGCCTGTCCACACGCCGTTATGCGTATCGTTTATACCTGTTACATGTTGGGCTACCTGTATTCCATTTATAAATAAATAAAAATAATCGTCGTGAAATACATTTATTGAATAGGTACCGCAGGTAAACCCCGTTCGCTTAAAGCTTATGGCCCAGTTGGTAGCGGTTAGTACACAACCAGTGTAAGGTAATCCGTTAGAACTATTAGCGTTGGAAGGTATGGGCGTAACACTCGAAAACCGAGTCGACGTATTAAAATTATAACCACTCGCCCCCGATCCGTTCTCTGTATAATAACCATAATAATTAGTTAGGGTATTATCGCCGTAACAATATGCATTCCAGGTGTTAACCGGAAAAACCGTTGGTGTGATTAGCGTAACTACATTTAGAGTTGTGGTAGCCGTGGTCGTAGTGCAGTTATCGCTCCCTGTAACTGTATACACGGTAGTAACCGTAGGCGAGGCTATAACTGAAAACCCTGTAGCCGCATTTAAACCCGTATTTGGCTGCCAGGAATAGGTGTTAGCGCCACTAGCCACTAGTGTATAGACATTGGAAGCGCAATTTACCGTTGCCGTTGTTGGGGTAACTTGGGTGGTAGACGTTGGGCTAACCGTAACTAATACATCGGCAGAGGCGCTGCAC
>JACDED010000166.1 GCA_013816615.1 Bacteroidota bacterium | reverse complement strand
AAGTATTCCATCAGCTCCGAAGGAAATACGTTTTCTATAAAATCGTGTGTGATATCTTTAAGGATTAGTGAACCGAAAGCTAACTATTTTTACCCTGCTCCCCAACTTTTACGGCTGACCCCAATTCTGCCAGCGACCCAACCATTTATATTAAATCAGTGTATGGGTTTAGTAACATTATAAAATAAACATCATGAAAAAAACAATTAAAATAATTATTTTATTTATTACTTACTTGCTAATTGGCATAGAAAGCGGACAAGCTCAAACCATGACCGGGTCCGTTACGCAACCCTGCAATAATAATGGTGCAATAAGCGTAACCGTAACAGGCCTTACGCTACCAATTAATTACACGTACTATGGGCCCAACCAAACCGTTGTTCATACTGCAATTAACTCAACTACGGACGTTTTAACAGGCCTAGGTGCTTATCAATTTTCAGGCCCAAATAATACGTGGTACGTTGTGGCTTCATCAAACACTACAGCTATTCAAACATTTACGCTTACAAACCCGTTTACAATTGCTGTTTCGCAAACCGCGGCTATCTGTCCTGCTTTGGGTACAGTGCAAGCAACATTTGCAGGAGGAACTTCACCGTTTTCCTGCACGTGGGCAAATATGACTAATTTCTTAAATTATCAAAGCAACCCGGCAGTTGTGTCCAACGGGCCGTATCAATTAACAGTAACAGACGGTGCTAACTGCGTGGTTACTTTGGATTCAATTGGCGTTTATTCAAATTCAAACGTAACCGGTAGCATTACCACTACACCAGCTAATTGTACTAACGGTACGGCAATAGTGAGTCCTGGTGGCGGCACAGCGCCTTATACTTATTTATGGAGCAATGCTGCAGTTACTCAAACCATAACCGGCCTTTCGCAGGGTTATTACTCTTGCACAATTACCGATGCCCTGGGTTGCCAGAATGTGTATTCAAACTATGGTTATGTACTACAAACTGTTACGCTTAATATTAATACAACGCCTAATAATCCTACATGTTTGCAAAACAATGGTAGCATTATCAGTTTTGTAAATGGCGGTACAGCACCCTATACTTATTTGTGGAGCAATGGCGCTACTACACAAAGTGTAACAGGTTTAACAGGCAATCAGCAGTATAATGTTATGATTACAGACGCTAGCGGTTGCACAGGAATTGATTACACTTACTTATCTTCTACAACGCCAATTTCTGTAACGTATTCCACCACTTCCAGCTCATGTACCGCACCTACCGGTGGTGCTACAATAACACCTATTGGCGGCGCGGCACCATATACTATTGTATGGAATACTTTTCCGGTAGCTCTTACCGGACCATCTATTTCAGGAATGGCGAGTGGTATGTACTGGTTTAATGTGACGGATGTAAATGGCTGTGTTCAAACGGGCTCGGCTTTTATCCCACCTGTTAGTACTATAAATGCTTATGTAAATAATAATGCAATCCTTTGTCCATTGACTACAGGTAGTTTATCGGCATCTGTTTCCGGCTCTAATCCTCCTTTTACTTACGCTTGGAATACTGCCGCAACAAGTAGCGCTATTACAAGTGCAACGTTAGGTGGTTACTCATGTGTAATTACTGATGCAGTGGGTTGCTCGGTAACCAAATACGGCTCAGTTTTCCAGGTTAGCCCTATTAATGTTGGTTTTAATGTAACGCAGGCAAGTTGTATCTATAATTCAGACGGCTCGGTAACTGCCGTGCCTGTTGGAGGAGCCTCTCCATATACCTATTCCTGGTCTAATGCCCAAACAAGCGCCATTGCTAACGGCCTTAACACCGGATATTATTATGTAACAGTAACAGATGCGAACGGATGTACAAATAATGTCAACAATACCCAGGTGTTTGTTGGTTATAATGCGGCTAACAACTCCTGCTATTGCACTATTACAGGCACTGTGTATGTTGATGCGAACAATAACTGTAATCATGATCCCGGAGAAAATGGAGTGCCAAATATTCAAATGCACTGCAGCGGATTAGGATATGTTTATACGAATCCTAATGGCGTATATAGTTTTATGGCACCCACAGGCACTTATACTCTTTCAGAAACCATTCAGCAAATTTATCCTTTAGCTGCCTGCCAAACAAACAATCAGTTAGTGTCGGTAACAGCAAGTGCTAATTGTTCTACTACTGTTAATTTTGCTAACAACATAATTGTATTACACGATCTAAAAATCATTACCAGCGACATTAATATGCCAGTGCCGGGTAATATGTATACTCAAAAGGTAATTGTACAAAACAATGGCAGCGTTGTTGAAAATACTGTTCAGCTTGGATATGTGCATGACGGCCAATTGGGCTTTAGTAATTGCACGCCATGGGTCCTGGCGCAGCCTAATGCAGGCCCTTATCCTAATTGGTACGAGATAACTTCAGGTTTTCCTTCGCTCAATCCCGGTGCAAGCACGGTAGCATTTATTAATTATAACGTACCTACAAATATTCCGTTAAATACATTAGTTAATTTCTACGATACAGTGTCATACATTTCTCCTGTAAGTACATCGTGGTTATCAGACAATACGCCGTGGGATAATTTAAATAATCACCAAACAGCGGTTGTTGGCTCGTTTGATCCAAATTTTAAAGAAGTGAGCCCGCAAGGCACTGGTCCGCAAGGTTACATTTTGGCGAAAGATTCCATATTAACTTACGTTATTCACTTCCAAAACACAGGTACTTACTTTGCGCAAAACATTGTACTGGTTGATTCTTTAGATCCTGATCTTAATTTAACTTCACTGCATCCGGGATACTCAGATCACAATTATACTACTACCATGAAAGAAAACGGTGTTGTGAAATATACTTTTAGCAACATTAATTTACCATGGCAGTCTGCTTATGGCGATATGTTAAGTTCCGGTATGGTTTCTTACTCGGTTAAATTAAAACCTAATTTGGCTCTTGGAACCCAGATAAAAAATAAAGCAGCTATTTATTTTGATTATAACGCACCGGTTATTACTAATACCACTTTTAATACCTTAACCGCGCCTTTATCTGTGAAAGAAATAAATAAAGATGTGGCTAACAGTACGTTATTTCCTAATCCAACAAACAGTTTTTTTACCCTGACCTTAAAAAGTACAAAAGCTGCCAGCGGAATATTACGCATTATTGATATTAGTGGCAGAGAATTAATTAGCAGAAATGTTGATTTAGTACCAGGTGAGAATAACCTGACTGAAACTACAAACCTACAGTCAGGTATTTATTTTGTACAACTAAAAACAACGGATTTGCAAATTGAAAAAAAGCTGATTATTGCTAAATAAATAAAAAATTAGTTGTAAGAGCCTCTGGTTAAGCCAGGGGCTTTTTATTTTTAATACTAAGATCACTATTTAAAGTCATTTCAAGTTTTATTTTTAAGCAGAGTTCACCTATCTTAAAGAAAACACCAATGCAACTGTCGGTAATTTAAGTGTGCAATTACAAAAATTAAATGAAGCCGATTATATTGAAATTGAAAAGCCGAAGATTAACAGATTGTTTTTAAACATATGTAATAAATAATCCACGAAATTTGTGAAATCAGCGACTTAATTTTTAGATCTAATTTCCTGCAATAGGTTTTTCATCTATTGAGCGGGTGTCTAAGGCATCGCGTAAACCATTACCTACCAACATAAAAGCAAGTACCAAAATCATAATGGCAATACCCGGAATGAAAGCTAAATAAGCTTTATCCATTAAAATGTAACCGTGATGAGCACTTACCATTTCACCCCATGATGGAACCGGAGGTTGCGCACCAATTCCTAAAAAGCTCAAGCCTGCTTCGGTTAAGATAGCACTGGCAAAATTACTTGCAGCCATTACAACTACAGGCCCCATTACGTTAGGTAAAATATGGCGCAAAATAATACGCATGTTTCTAAATCCTAAAGCTCTTCCAGCTTCTACAAATTCTTTTTCACGGATACTTAATATTTGCCCTCGCACAATACGGGCAACATCCACCCACATTGTTAAACCAACAGCAATAAATACCTGTAAGATCCCTTTTCCTAAAACCAAAGTAATAGCAATAACCAATAATAATGTGGGTATGCTCCACACAACATTTATTAACCACATTATTGCAGAATCAGTTTTGCCCCTGTAATAGCCGGCCATGGCGCCGAGTAGAATGCCAATAAAAATAGAGATGATAACAGAAACCAAACCAACACTTAAACTAATTCTTGTGCCAATTAATAAACGGCTCAAAAGATCGCGGCCAAGCTTATCGCTTCCTAATAAAAATGTTTTAGTTGATACATGATCTTTTTTTATGATCTCCTGTAATTCAGTAATAGATCTGATTATTACACGTGGATTACCAACTTCATAAAAAGATAATTGCATGCGTGATGAATCATACATGATAGGATACTTTGTATCGATAGCATAAACAGCATCGGCCACATTAAATTTTGAAACTGTTGCTCCCTGGTTATCTACATTGCCCGTAAATTCTTCAACAATAATATCTTTTCCTTTAAAATCAAAGCTGTGAATGGTGTAGTATGAATTGGTTTCATTCTTGCCATAGATCATAGTGGAAAAAATACTGGATGGTTTTACTTCTTCATTCTTTCTTACAGCAAGCATTTTTACACTAAACCCGGGTTCTTTAATGTGAAGCTCAGGCTTTTGATCGTTAGCATAAGGGGTTTGATCCGGAGTAATTAAATAACCTAAAATGGAAATAAGGCATGCGGCGCCAATAACCCATAAACCAAGCAATGAAAGCTTGTTACGCTTAAACCTTCGCCAGGTTTGAACGCTAAGGGACTCGGACTCAAAATTTATAGATTTCTTCTTAAAAAACACAAATTATACTTTCCATTTAGGCTTTATAAAAACCGAAGCTACCGCAACAACACAGGCATACATGGGGTATATTAAACCCACAGGTAAGCCAAACCAGCTCAGGCCCCTGTTTTTAACAAAACGTGATGCTAAAAATAGCAACAAAATGTCAATAATCAACTTAAAAAGCACGAAAATTAAGATAAATCCCCCGTTTTGAGGGACAAAAAAGCAATAAAACAAGCAAAATAACCAGGTAAGGTTTATGCTGAAACTTAAAAGGGCAAGTAGTAAATTAAGCCTGTTTTTATTGTGTTTGAATTTAGAAGCCCATCTTATTTTTTGTTGTATTAATTGTTTGAACGAAAAAGCAGGATATGTATAAACAATTGCCTGCTCTGATTTTAAATAATTAATATTTACACCATTTACTTTTTTTACATCTTCTAAAAATAAAACATCATCGCCCGATGCAATTTTTAAGTGTGATGTATAACCATTTACTTTTTCGAAAATACTTTTTGTAAAAACTAAATTAGCACCGTTACATAAAAAAGGTTTTTTAAAATAAGCGCTGCCGCAGTTTAAAACAGTAAGCACATTATTTTCAATAGCCTGCAATGCCCATAAAATCCCAAAATTATTAGCAATAACAACCGGAGCAATAATAAGATCGGAGGCTGTTGTTTTATAAAAATCAGAAATACTTTGAAGCCATAAAGTTGAAGTTGTAAATGTATCGGCATCGCGCATCACCAACACTTCATAATTTGCAAGAGAGATAGCATAAGCAATGCTTGCTTTTTTTCCTTTTTGAATTGGATTGGTAATTATTTTATAATTGATCTTAGTTTTCTTTAAAACAGATTCGGCCTGGAAGACAGTGCTGTCAGTACTTGCATCATTAATTAAAATAATTTGAATTTGCGAAAGATCATAATCCTGTTTTAAAATTGTAGTTAAACAACGGCCAATGGTTTTCTCTTCGTTGCGTGCGCAAATAATTATGGTAAGTGCAGTAGTAGTATCATACGTTGGCCTGAAATATTGCAGCTTTATAAATCCAATTGCAAACCAAGCCATTATGCAGGCATAAAATAATAAGAAAGCAAAAAGTATATAATGCAGTTCTGTCATTTTTGTTTACCAAATAATTTAAAGTCGAAATTTTGCTTTAGTAAAATGGTATAGCCATAAACACTTGGTAAAATAATGTTGATCAGCCAAATTAATACCGATGATAATGCTAAAGCAGAATTTGAAATACCGGAATCATGAAATACAATTAAGGCAATGGCAGCGCGAATTGGCGCTTCCAACACACTTATCATTGGAATGGTAGTTGTAATTAAATAATACAAGGCCATACCAACAAAAATAGAAAAATTTAAAGGCTGTTGGTGAAATAAATAGATCAATAAAAGAAATTGCGACGCAAAAACAAAATAACGAATAACAGAAAGACCAAATAATTGTAATAATTTTTTTGCAGTGAATGGATATTTAAAATCATCAAGCGCCTGTTGTTTATTCAATTTTTTAGTGATAAAATTTAAAATGAGATCTATCTTAACCAAACAAAAAATAAATACAACAACAATTAGAATGGCTATGGTACTTGTTGTGTATGCCAACCAAAGGTTATCCCCTTCAAACTGTTTTAATTGAATAAGCAATGCAGTTAAGCCAAACAAATAAGTAATGCATAATTGAAACATGCCATTAATAAAATGAAGCGCTGTAATTTTCGGGCGATTTTCTATTTTAAAAAAAATAATTTTCGCTAAAAATTCCGTAGCCCTTCCAGGCGCTAAATTACCAAGGCAAACACCGCTGTAAACAGAATGTGTTGCGGTTTTAAAACTAATTTTTTCAATGGGTTCGGTAATGATCTTCCACTTAAAACTTTCAATGCCCCAATTTATTGGAATAAGTAAGAGGCAAATACCAAAACAAAATAATCCTTTTGCTGAAAAAACCAAAGCGCCAAGCAGTTCAAGTTTTTCGGGTGTGAGATCGCTTTTTAATCTGAGATAGATTATAAAAAAACTTCCAAGGCCAATAAGTACCTTAACAATGGTGGAAATTATTTTTTTTCGCTCTGCCAAATTAGCCTAAATTTACATTTTTAATGCCAATCACCGACAGAATCATATTAGGAATTGACCCGGGAACAGTTGTAATGGGCTATGGACTTATCCATATTCAAAACAATGTGGTAAAGCCAATTGGTATTGGTGTAATAAAACTTGACAAATTTGACGATCACGCTGTACGTTTAAAAATGATCTTTGAACGCACGGTTGCTATTATTGAAGAATATAAGCCGGATGAACTGGCTATTGAAGCGCCTTTTTTTGGGAAGAACGTTCAATCGATGTTAAAGTTGGGTAGGGCACAGGGTGTGGCCATTGCAGCGGCACTCAGTAAAAATATTCCAATTACAGAATACTCTCCAAAAAAAATAAAAATGAGTATTACCGGCAATGGTAACGCCAGTAAAGAACAAGTTGCCGCTATGCTTGTGCAAATTTTAGGAATTGAAAAAGAACAACAATATTTAGATGCTACTGATGCCTTGGGCGCGGCGCTTTGCCATTATTATCAAAATAAAAAACCCGGTGCAGGAACTAAATCTTACACCGGCTGGAAAGCTTTTTTAACGGATAATCCGAAGAGAAAAGTTTAAATGCAATTGCAAACTATCTTAGCCACGAATTTCACGAATGAACACTAATTTTGGCTTTGCACTCATTCGGGGTCAACTTAATTTTCTGGGGAGCAGATTCATTAAGCAAACAGTTTCCCTAACCTAAACAAGAAGAATTTAACATCAGTTACGCCTCTTAAATTGGCTCTAAAGAGTTTTATTTTGGAGTTAAA